>CALJUK010000235.1 GCA_937975745.1 uncultured Planctomycetaceae bacterium
TCGTTCGCATCCCCGACGGCCAATTGATCGGCGAATTCTAGTCTCCGGCTTGTTTCGAAGGACTACTCTTGTTTGGAAAGGCTACAAGGAACCGCAACTCATGATGAGTCGGACGAATGTGTCGCTGGCGGGTGTGGTTCTGGCGATCTGTCTTGGAGGTTGTGGTGGAGGAGGCGAGGAGCTTCCCGAACTCGGCCTGGTGACGGGAACGGTCACTCTCAATGGCGAACCGCTGCCGGATGTCCTTGTCACGTTTCAGCCCGAAAGTGGAGCACAGTCTTCCCAAGGGACGACCGACGAGGAGGGGGCATACGAGCTCATCTATGGGGATTTCGCCGCCGGAATCGAAGGTGCCGTCCTCGGATCGCATACTGTCACGATCGTCCAGGGCGATCCGGCGAACGTTCCCGACGATGAAAAACTGCCAGCACGTTACAACATGAACAGCGAGCTCAAGGCCGACGTGCAAGCGGGTGAGAATTCGATCGATTTTGACCTGAAGACGCCCTGAGTCCGTAAATCTTCAATTCACTGCATTCACGCATCTCCGGGCCAGCCAGCGGCAGCGCCCGGAGATGCTTTTTTGTTCGCTCGGCGCGGTCCGGCGGTCTCACAATCTCGCCCGAGACGTCTCGCACTCTTGACCGGCATTTCAAACAGCAGCCATTTCTTCCGGATGGGCCGTCTCACTTCTGACAGGATCCGCTGAAGGTCGGCAGGTCGCCGCCGCGTCGTCGACATCGCGGAACGGCTCCGAAGTCAATCTGGCGGTAAGGTATCGACATCGGCTGCGGAACACGCCACGCACGAGATTCCTACGCCGAGTGAGATGAAAGCCCGAACCAGCCACACTTCGGACGGGTTCGCGTGCTCGCACGACACAGAGATTGAATCCTGGATCATTGAGCCGCTGAAGTCCGCATCGCTTCAAGCAGCGGCTTGGCGTCTGTGTTGGGGAGTTCGAGATTCAGGAGTTTCGCAATCGTGGGAGCGATGGCGGTATTTTCCACCGTCGGCAGCCTGATTCCCGGTCGGATGCCAGCCCCCGAGAGGATGCACATGGCCTTCATCTGGGGGTGCTTTGCCAGCAGACCATGAGAGCCCAGCGATGTCCGGGCCTCCTCATGGGTGGCGACAAGAGTGTCGCCTGTGACAGATCCCGAGATGGCATACCCGTCTTGGGCAACCAGAACGGCGTCCGGGACTTGTTCATAGTCCCGCGGGTGCGGGAAGCCAACTTCATTGAAGCGATCTGGCAAGAGGACATCGGCAACGCCTTCCTGCCCGATGAACCGATCCTTGAACTCTGCGGCAACTTTCGGAGCGTTTGCAGGATTGGTGCAATAAACAAGTCCAATCCCACCCTCGGGAACAACATGCACTTGTGCCTGCGTCAGTTTACCATCTTCAACCGTTAACAATCCTGCCTGTCGCAGCAGGACGTTCGGGCGAATCGCTTTGGGTGTCAGGGCAAATCCGTGATCGGCAACCAGGACGATGGTTGTCTGTTGACGAATTCCAGCGTCGTCGATGGCATCGAGAATGCGGGACAGGCACATGTCGGCATACGCATTGGCAGTGTAACCTTCCTGCGATTGTGCTCCCCGCTTGTGATGAGTGGCGTCGTTGTTCAGTAAATGCACAAGCATCAAATGCGGTTTGCGTTCGCGGATGATGTGGCAGGCCGCTTCTGTCCAAACATAGTCCAGGCCAACAACACTGGCTTTGCGAAACGAGGCTTGTGTTTCGTCCTTCAAAAGCCCCTTCCCGATCAGTTCCGTCCGTAGTCGTGGCGTCGTGTAGGCCACTGCATCAGGAACATCGGGGAACTGGTCGTCAAGCGACTTGGAATTGCGGGTGCAGGGCCAGTTTACTTCCGCAGTTCGAAGTCCGGCAGCATGAGCCACATCGACCACGGTGGGAACCTTCACCAGGTCGCTCTGGTCGCGATGGGGATCAATTGTGACTGGTGTTCCAATGCCGCCCCGCACCAGGACTCCATTTGCCAGGACCCCATGTCGTCCGGGCCGCATACCGGTGACCAGAGTTGTGTGATTAGGCCACGTGACAGAAGGGTCTGAGACTGTCATCCCCCCTTCAACGAGACACCCCTCGCGCGCGAGGCGACGAATCGTCGGCAGTGGGACCTTGGGATCATCAACGAGATACGCCGCAAACCCGTCGATGCTGACGACAACCACATGGTGGGCCACATCGCTTCGTTGAGCCCACGACGGCGAGTCGAAACAAACCGAAATCGCCACGATTAGACAAGTTTGCCAGAGAGACCTGTGATGCATGCCAGACGTTCCCTGTGAGTTCAAGCCAAGGAAAGGTGCCAGAGTACCAGGGAACGGATCAAACCGAAACTCGATATGCCGTCGCCCCTTCAGCTTCCGTCCCATTCCGCTTGCGATCGCCATCCTGGCGGTCACAACTCTGCAGGTGTCGCTCGCAGACGTGTCCGCAAACTCCTCCCAGAAGACAATGTCATCGACCACCGCTTCTGGACTGACTGCTGTTGGCTTCGGACAGCCCACTACTCAGCAGCCGATGATGCCCGGGGCTCTCCCGGTTTTGAATTCGGCGATTCGAAAATTGCTCGGAAATGCTGCAGGGCACGCTGCAGATGAGATTGCAGCAAGGTATGGGCCTCATTCGATCGCCCAGCATGAATCGCATCGAGGATTGCCTTGTGGTCTTCAAATGCCTGCAAGCTGATCACGTGTTCGAGGGGGAAGGTGAGACCGACGAGCATCGACTTTCGCACGAGCGGTTCAACAAGCGAGGCGAGAAGGGGACTGTTCGCCGCCCGAGCCAAACCTGAGTGGAATTCCAGGTCAGCCAGTCGCCGTTCCGAAGCTCCGACACCAGCACCACGTTTGAGGAGGTCGTCAAATCGTTCGGAAAGCCTATTCAGCTCCGGGACATTGGACCGATTCGAACAGGCGCGCTGAACCGCCTCGCCCTCCAGAATCTGACGAAAGCGGTAACAGTCTTCAATGTCGTCCAAAGAAAAGTCTGCGACGCGCCAACCGCGGCGAGGCAACCGGACCAGCAGTCCGTCCCGAGCGAGCCAATCGAGCGCCTGCCGCACTGTCCCGAGGCTCACCCGCAAATCCTCGGCAAACTCCCGACCGTTGATCGTTTCTCCCAGCCGAAACCGGCCACCCACGAGTTGTTTGAGGATCGCAAGGTAGGCGTGCTCCATCTTGTTGGCGAAGGCAAACCCTTCCGAATCGACAGATTGCGAGCCACGTGGATAACGGGCGACAATGGGGCGCCGCCGCTCGTCCAACTCGACCCACGCATCCTCGACCAGACGAGCGATTGCCTTGCGAACTGTTGTCCGCGCGACCCCCAATTCGTCGGCGATTTCGCCGGCATTCAAGTGCGCCCCTTGGGCGAGATCTTTGGGCCCCAACCGCTCAAGCAAGTGCCGATGAACACGATCTGCAAGTTTTGTGTGGTGAGAATGCTGCATCCGACGATCGATCTGTGGTGGTCGCCATTCTGAGAAAATGGCATTTTTGGAAAAAAGCCATTACAAACCAAGGCATTCAGTGTTAGAATGTAACTACCTGGCCTCGCAGTCAAGCCAAGCGTTCCCCACGCAACGACCACGGACACCAGTATGACGATCGCCGTACTCCTTTCATTGTTGATCCAAGCTGGCACCAATCCAGCCGCAGATCCCCTCCCGGAACACGTTTACGCAACTGCGGTCAAACCGCTGCTGAAGGAGCGCTGCTGGGCCTGCCATGGGGGTCTGAAGCAGGAGGCGGGGTTACGTCTGGACACCGCCGAGTTGATTCGTCGTGGTGGGGACAGCGGGGCAGCCGTCACTGCGGGCGATCCAGAGCACAGTCTGCTTGTGGAACGCGTGACCGACCCGGACGCATCCAGTCGGATGCCACCCGAGGGGGAACCTCTGACATCGGAAGAGATTGCCAAAATCAAGGCCTGGATTTTTTCCGGGGCGATTGGCATCAAAGGCGAGACGGCCGAAGCCGATCCGCATGAACACTGGGCATTCCGTCAACCCGAGAAAGCGAAAATACCCAGAGTCGAAGGCCTGCCTGACAATGCCAATCCCATCGATGCATTCATTTTGTCGCGTTTGCAGCAAGAACAACTGACACCTCGGCCCCAGGCCGACAAGCCAACACTGCTTCGGCGCGCCTACCTGGATCTCATCGGCTTGCCCCCCACACCAGACGAGTTGCACGCGTTTCTGGCAGACGACTCGCCGAACGCCTGGGAGACAGTGGTCGATCGGCTGCTGAATGATCCGCTTTACGGGGAGCGGTGGGCTCGCCATTGGATGGATGTGTGGAGGTACAGCGATTGGTACGGGCGCCGGCATGTACCCGACGTCTGGAACAGTGCTCCGCAGATCTGGAGGTGGAGAGACTGGATCGTCAATTCACTCAATGCAGACAAAGGTTACGATCGAATGGTGGCCGAGATGTTGGCTGCCGACGAAATTTGCCCCGAAGACCGCGAGGCCGGCTACGCGACGGGCTACCTGGTTCGCAACTGGTATGCGCTGAATCCCAACGATTGGATGCGGGCGAATGTCGAGCATACCGGCCAAGCATTCCTGGGCCTGACATTCAACTGCGCCCACTGCCACGACCACAAATACGACCCGATTACCCACGACGAGTATTTTCACTTATGGGCATTTTTCGAACCGATCGGCATCCGGCAGGAACGAGTCCCCGGTGAACCGGATCCCGGCCCCTACGAGGAATACGAATATTGCAAGCTCCGCAAAATCGACCGCGTGGGTGCAGTGCGAATTTTCGACAAGTCACCCGACCGACCAACCTGGTTTTACACGGCGGGTGACGAACGCAATCGCCTCGAAGATCGTGGCTCGATCCCGCCGCGTGTACCGGACTTTCTGAGTGAGGGTGCCGTCGACATCGAGAGCATCGAACTCCCCCCGAAGGCGTGGTACCCGGGTTTGCAGCCGGAAATTCAGCAGACCGTCCTGAACGAAGCGAGAAACGCGCTTTCGGAAGCCGAATCGCAATTGCGGGATGCTCAACAGAAGCCCCCCACAACCATCCCCGAACTTGAACAACGCCTGGCTGCAGCCCAAGCGAAGTATCAAGAGGCTCTGCAGCAGGCGCAACAGTCGGAGCAGCCAGGAGCGCTTTCGGGCCAGCAGTCGTTGCTTCTCGATGCTTCGGCCGGGCGTCGCGTCGTGCAGAATGTCGGCAAGGTGCAAGAGCTCAAGGTACTTCCCGACGGGGCGCAGTTTGAGTTCACACTGCTGATTCTCGCCGACGCGTATGTCAATTTTCAATTGGCGCGTGACTACACGAAGCTACAAACTTCGACATTCGTTGGTTTCGACCACGGAAAAATCATCGCCTACAGGCCGGGCGGCGGACATACCCTGTTCGACATCGGTGCCTACGACTTTGCCGCGGGACAACGACGTTTTCACGTCACCATGCGACTGGATACCGCTGCCGACCAGTCCCTCCTGAGCGTGAAATCGCTCGCGGATGGTCGGCTTCTGGTGGACAATATCCCGGTGGCGCTCAACGGTTGGAATCCCGTCGGCGATTCAACCAAGGCCGTCACCTTCGATGCCCGCACGGGTGTCGTTGCGGTGGTCGACGACCTACGGTTGACTCTCCCCAACGCAGCCGCCAGTTCGGCAACAGATTCCGCCGAAACACGCCTGTTTGACATCGATTTTGAGCCACCCCTCTACGTTGACGGGACGGACGTGGTTGGGATCGACGGCTGGATTGAATCCCCGGCGCTGAATGTTGCACCGGCGAAATCATTGGTTTCTTCGACGGCTGGCAATTCCGGGTTGAACGACATCAAACGCGAAGTCGACTTCGCGCGGCGGGCCATTGCAGGGGCATCGCTGCCACTGCAGGTTGCTGAGGCCCGGGTTCAGTCGGCCCAGGCAGAACTGGCCAGCGTCGAGGCCCGAATTGCAGCCGACAATGCCAAGTACAATATCACGCCGGAGGCTGATGCGGCCGCGCTGACCCGCGCAGCAAGTCAAGCAGAACGTCAGGCTGCGGTTGAGAAAGCTCGCGCGGAAGTCTTGTCGAGTGAACTCGCCCTTCTCAACGCCGAGGCCAAGCCGCAAGACGACAACAACCGCGAAAAGGAACTCCAAACAGCGTCAACGAATTTGGCCAAAGCGAAGCAACAGGTCGAGGCCGCGACGGCGGCACTCGCAGCTGACGCGGACAAGTCGGCAGAAGAATACACACCACTCAGTCAGGTCTTCCCCAAGACGAGCACGGGGCGGCGGCGAGCACTCGCCGAATGGATCACCAGCAGGAAGAATCCATTAACGGCCCGCGTGGCAATCAACCATATCTGGATGCGGCATTTCCACGCGCCGTTCGTTTCGTCGGTCTACGATTTTGGACGGAACGGCGCTGACCCAACCCATCCCCAGCTGCTCGACTGGCTGGCTGTCGAGTTGATGGAGTCCAAATGGAGCATGAAGCATATCCACCGCTTGATCCTCACCAGCCACGCGTGGCAACGCACAACATCGGTCGGCAAGGCGGAGACGAACTTCGAGCGCGATCCTGACAATCAATTACTCTGGCGGATGAATACCGGGCGCATGGAAGCCGAGGTACTACGCGACAGTTTGTTGTATTGCGGCGGTAAGCTCGACTTGACGATGGGCGGCCAGGAACTGGAGAACAAAGACGCGATGACAACGTATCGCCGCAGCCTGTACTACAGCGTCTTCCCTGAGGACGGCGGCAATGGCCCGCTGGCAACACTCTTTGATGCCCCCAACCCATTGGACTGTTATCGTCGCACGCGGAGCGTCGTTCCGCAGCAGGCGTTGGCGCTCACGAACAGCGACCTCATTCATCAACTCAGCCAGAAAATCGCCAGCGATTGGGTGTCCAAATCGGCTGCTGTCCCGCCAGAGGATGAATCCAGCCGCGACGAACGGTTTGTGGTGGAGATGTTCGAAATGATTCTCTCCCGCCCACCGAAGGCGTCAGAAACCTCACTTTGCCTGCAGGCCATTAAACAGCAGGAAGAGATAGCCCGCGCCAACGACTCCAAGGTCCCGGCGAGGCAAGCGAAACAGACGGCACGCGAGAGCCTCGTCAGGGTTCTGCTGAATCACAACGACTTTGTGACAATCAGGTGACTACCATGTTCCATCACAATCCGACACCGCCCCAGGACGAAGCGTCTCAGTGCTGCCAACCGCGGTCGCGTCGCGCATTCTTGAGTGACTTCGGTATGGGATTCACAGGTTTGGCCCTGGGGGCAATGCTGTCCGAGGAAGGTATTCTGAAGGCGGACACTCCCCCCCTCGAGCATCCTCCCAGCGGTCAGCCACATCATCCACCGAAGACAAAGTCGATCATCTGGATCTTTTTGTCGGGCGGGTACAGTCACCTGGAAACGTTCGATCCCAAGCCAATGCTGAACAAGTACGCCGGCAAGACGTTTGACGAGACACCCTTCGACAATCCAGTCAACTCTCCATTGCACAAGAAGCGGTTTCGCTCTGTCCAGGCGGAAGAGGTCGACGTCCGAGCCGTCTACCCGACAATTTTTCCGATGCAGATCGGCTGGCGTAAACATGGTCAATCCGGAA
>CALJUK010000236.1 GCA_937975745.1 uncultured Planctomycetaceae bacterium
GTCCGTATCAGTCAGTTGATTTTCGAACGAGCCAAGCGAATTGCCGAAGCGGGCGGCGAAGCGTTTGTCCTGCTGGACAGCATTACGCGGACCGCGCGAGCCTTTAATAAGTGGGTTGGCAATACCGGTCGGACAATGAGCGGCGGCCTCGACGTGAAGGCGCTCGATATCCCCAAGAAGATGTTTGGAACCGCGCGCCGTTTCGACGAAGGGGGATCGCTGACTGTTGTGGCGACTGCGCTCATCGAAACAGGCAGCCGCATGGACGACGTGATTTTTCAGGAGTTCAAAGGGACCGGCAATATGGAGATGGTCCTCAGCCGCGACCTGTCCGACCGCCGGATTTGGCCCGCAATTGATATCACCCAGTCCGGTACACGTCGGGAGGAGAAAATTCTCGCACCGGAGACTCTGGATGGTGTGACCATGCTTCGCCGCAGCCTAGTGTCAATGAATCCGGTTGAAGCGATGGATCAACTGATCCGCACTCTCGAACGGTTTCCGACCAACAAAGAGTTCCTGACGAAGATTCGTTCGGTGCTCTAGAAGCGGTTCCAAAACCTCTGTGTGCTTCGTCTTGGTCCTGTGAATGCTGGCCGATGACTCGCAACGACCGAAATTGAAACTGGTTCCAGGAGCTGGTGAAGTTCAGAACTCCAATAGATCGAAGGTCTCGCATGTACTGTGCTCTCTCTCGGTTTCGGTCTGCGCTGATCGCGATTCTGCTATGTCCTGCCTTAGCCTGGCTGCTCCCGGTATCGGCAGACGGTGGCGAAGCGAATCCGAAGCAGACATCGGCTGACAACAAACCACCCAATATCGTTCTGCTCCTTTCTGACGATCAGGCCTGGACCGATTACTCGTTCATGGGCCACCCGCAAATCCAAACACCCCATCTGGATCGCCTCGCTCGGAAATCGGCTGTCTTTCGGCGAGGATATGTCCCGACCGCGCTCTGTCGCCCATCACTGATGACGCTGATCACAGGACGGTATGCCCACCAGCACGGTGTCTGCGGAAACGATCCAGCCGCCGTCAACGTGGCCCGCGATTCGCCCGAGTACAATGCACTGCGAGCGAAATTGATCGCCAAGATCGACCGTTTCGACACGCTACCGGAGCTGCTCGGCCGCCGAGGTTATCTCAGTTTTCAGGCTGGCAAATGGTGGGAAGGCAACTATGCGCGGGGCGGATTCACGCACGGCATGACACGCGGTTTTCCCGAACCCGGTGGTCGCCACGGGGACGACGGGCTCGTTATTGGCCGCAAAGGACTGCAACCGGTCAAAGACTTCGTCGACGAGGCCGTCTCTAAGAACAGACCGTTCTTTATCTGGTATGCACCGTTTCTTCCCCACTCTCCGCATACACCGCCACAACGACTGCTCACGAAGTATCAGACGCCCGACACACCCGGCTCGGTCGCCAAGTACTACGCCATGTGCGAATGGTACGATGAAACCTGTGGCGAACTGATCCAGTACCTCGACGACAAGGGACTGCACGATCAGACCATGTATGTCTCGCTGACGGACAATGGCTGGATCCAGGATCACCAAAGCAGCCGCTTCGCACTGCGGTCCAAGCAGTCTCCCAATGAGGGAGGTGTCCGAACTCCCATTCTGCTGTCGTGTCCCGGCGTCATCCCGTCTGGTGAACGTTCTGCTCTGATCAGCATTATCTACCTGTATCCAACTCTGCTCGCTGCCGCCGGAATTGACATCCCGCCGAATCTTCCCGGCCTGAATCTGCTGCCAGCACTCAAATCGGGCCGACCAATCGAACGCGAAGCCATCTTCGGCGAAGGGTTCGCCCACGATGTCCCCGACGTGGACGATCCCGAAGCGTCGCTTCTGTATCGGTGGTGCATCGTCGGCAAGTGGAAGCTGTTGCTCACTTATGACGGCCAGGTCAGCGACCGACTGAAATGGGTTCATCCACGTACAGAGCGGCGGCCACAGTTATTCGATCTCTCGACTGACCCCCACGAAGAACACAATGTTGCCGGCACACATCCGGAAGTCGTCGCAGAACTGGTCCGACGTATTGAGGGCTGGTATCCCGTCCGCAAACGTCAGACAATGACGATCTTCAACTAAGGTGAAGAGTTTTCACTTTCTCGACCGTAGAAACGGTCCATGTGTCAACAACTGAGAAAGGACTGGCCTGCGATGTCACAATTGGGAAAAACAGTCGACGAACTGATTTCGAGCCTGAAGCAACAAAGGGACGAACTCCGTGTGAAAATTCACCTCGGCTCGACTGAGCTGAAGCAGGAACTCTCGCAACTGGAGAACCGCCTGGACGAGCTGACCCGCAAGTACGATCCACTGAAACATGCTCTCAGCGACACATCGGCCGATGTCTGGAGTTCGATGAAGCTCGTCGGCGAAGAGATCGCCAAAGGCTTCGACCGCATCCGCAAGTCGCTGTGACGACCTGACAACCGGGTTTGGGATCGATAAATCCTTCAGAACCAACGTTGGTTGACCCGCAAATCGCGATTCCGGATAATGCGTTCTTGAATAGGGTGTGCGGAGCCGCCACCATATGTGGCGACCCCGCGGTCCCATCCCAAGCGATGGTTACCCCCTACACTTAACTCCTGTCATGGCGGCAAATTGCCACCATGACAGTTCCGACCAGAAATAGGTCGCAGCCATTGGCTTGACCTCTCAAAAGGTTTGACGACAACCTCCCCGCCATCAACGGTTTTGGGTTGCCGTCTACTGGAGCCCGGCTTTTGCCCCACACACGCGGTGAGAGCCGGGTTCATTTTTCGCCAAACAAACCACGAAAGAATTCTTTCGCTATAAATCATTAAAAAACGACATAAACCAAGTAAAAACAAGTTGACTCCGAAAGAAAACTGTTGTACAATAAGAATAACCCTGTTTTTTCCCAGACAGGAACTTCAACATTTTCGCGATATGACATCAGATTTTCAAGATCAAAAGTTGCAATTCCATACGATTGAGGAGCTTGCCATGTCCGAGAACGCCCCGCGGTCCGTGCAAAACCGATGGAGCGAATTCCTCACCAAGAGCGGCTGGACCCCTGTCTCAAACATATTTCTGACGACGTACCACCGTCTTGACATCACCAGCCTCGAGGCGATGTTCGTAATCCACCTAATGATGTTTAAATGGGAGAAGAAGGCGCCGTTCCCCAAGCTCTCGACTGTGGCCAGAAGAATGGGCGTCTCAACAACATCAGTGCGAACGCACGCACGACGACTCGAAGAGAAGGGATTTCTGAAGCGAAAGCCGCAACCCGGCCGAGCGAATATTTACCTGCTCGACCCATTGTTTGCGGCGCTCGAGAAGGAGGCCAATGAGTCCAAAGACGAATTTGAGACTTGGGATACGGGTTTGTCTCAGTACGAAGGTCGAGCACCTGTCCCACCAGCGGCCGACGCGCGTGCTAACAGTGCCGTCCCGAAATCCGGAGAGCTAGAAGGGAGTTCAGACTACGAAGTTCCGTTCTAGGCCAATCGACGAGTTTCCTAACATGACCTCAACCGTCCTACTTCTCCGTAGCCGGCTCGTCCAGCGTTCGTGTGACGTACAGATAGTCCATGCCGAACATGAACGCCGGGGTTGCCTCCGGATGCCTGCCAACAATGCTCACGCCCAGGCGGTGCGTCCCTGCGGTGAGCGGCAACGTTCCAAGCGACATGGAACCGGTGCTCACCACATCCGGCCTGTTGTAGAGATCGATCGGACCAGCCAAAGGTTGACCGTCGATCTCCAACTGCACGATCGCATAGTCGTGTGCCTTCGTCAGTGCGGCCGACAGGTGATACCGCCCGGCCGAGTCGACAGGAAATTCGAGCACAAGACGGTCACCCGGTTTGCCGCCGGTCCACCAGAGTTGCGAGTTCCCGCTCCAACGTCCCTTGCTGAAACTCTGCATCGCCTGCGGCCGCACACTGCCAGCGGGTTTCTCGACAGGCTTCAGACTTTCTCCTTCGATGACGCCGACCATTCGGCCGGTTTTCTCGTCCAGGAGGGGGGATTCCCCCGGAAGCGGAACCTGTGTCGGACTCTGCAGGTAGGCAATCAAGTCGCGAATTTCTGCATGCTGCAGCGGCTTGAGTTGATCTTCCGGCATGATGGACGTCTCTTGCCGTTTTCGCACTTCAATGTCTGCCTTGGGAATCACAACTTCCTGCTCGACTGTCTGCAACACGACGGCTGTGTCATTCTCGTCGCGAAGTAAACCAGTCACGACCCGCCCGTCGGCTGTCACGATTACTGTCGATTGATAGTCCCGACCGACAACCGCGTTGGGGTCAATCACATTCTGCAGCAGGTAGTTCAGGTTGCCTCGATTG
>CALJUK010000237.1 GCA_937975745.1 uncultured Planctomycetaceae bacterium
CATCCCGCGATCCTTCAGGTCGGTAATGAGTGTGGACATGGCTGGATCGACTTGAGCCGCCAGGCACGCGTTCCGTTCGAAGTGGTCTTCGTGTGTGTCCCAGCCGTTGGAACGGACTTCAACAAAGGTAACACCTTTCTCGATAAGGCGACGTACCAGCAGGCAGCCCTTTCCAAAATCGTTCTCGCCGTAGCGAGCCCGCAACTCGGCCGGTTCGTCACCGATATTGAAGGCCTCCACTTCCGGGCTGAGAACCAGTTTGGACGCCTTCTGGTACAGACTGCGATGGTTGCGGACGACGACTTCGCCCCCGCGCGAGGCGAATTCCCCTTCGAGTTCGTTCAGAAGTCCCAAACGGCGGTTGACACGATCGGCTGGCACCGGGGATGCGACGTTCTGCGGGAGTTGGCCGGGGTTACTGACATTAAATGGTTCGAAGTCCACGCCGAGGAATCCCGCTCCGACCGTGTTGCCGACGGAAACGACCGAGGGAAGTTCCGAGGCCGGGTCGGCCAGCTGCTGCGCCAGAGAGGATCCCAGGCTAGGATGTTTGACGCTACCGGATGGCACGTAACCAGTATGCAGCTGATAGGTGGCCCGCTGGTGTTGACCTTCTTTGTTGGTCATCGAGCGGAGGATCGCGACGTAGTCCATGATGGCCGCCATTTTGGGCCAGTCCTGTGCGATCTGGATTCCAGAGACGGAGGTCTGAATGGCTTTCGTCGGGCCGGCTTCTTTCGGGTCGAATGCGTCCAGATGGCAGGGGCCGCCCGCCATCCACAGTAGAATCAGCGAGCGACCTTCCCGGCGGAGGTCGTCGGCCTGCAGCGAGATCAGATCACGAAAAGACAGCGTTCCGGCTGCCAAAGCAGCACCCGAGACCTGGTGCAGAAAGCTGCGGCGGGACACACCACGCCGTGACAGGCGAACGTCGAGATGGCGAGAAAGACTCATAACTCTGTTCCTTATGTCAGGCCCGATACTGGCTGTTTCAAGAGACCGTTGTTGCAGGCCAGGCCTGCGGGTTTTGGCCGACGTTATCGTTTGGAAAGAAACTCGCTCGAATTGAGCAGCGACCACTCGATGTCTTCGAACGCCTCACCTCGCTTGCCCACTTTGGTGATGTAGTCCCGGCAGGTCTTCAACTCACTGGCAGAGGGCTCTCGCGAGAGAGCGATCAGATACAGTTCACGAAGTGCTTCTTCGTCGTTGGGGTAGTCGTTCAAGACTTGTGACAGTCGTGTCCGCCCGGACGATCGGATCAGGTTGTGAACGACTTCTGAGTTCATCAGGAACAGCGCCTGCGGGATGTTCCCCGTCAGGTCTTCTTGAGGCGTCGACGGATCAAACGCAAACAACTGCGAGAAAGCAAACCGTGGCGAACGAGCCCGGCGAATCATCATTTGGGCTCCACCACCGTCGCCCAGCGGCTGGCCTTCGCTTTCGGCCACGCCCAGAACACTCAGCAGCGAGGTGTAAAGCTGATCGGCACGCAGCCGGGTTGGCACGGCCGAGGCAAACGGGAGCGCAAGATCGCCAGCATCTTTGGCACGAATCTGCCGTTGGTACGTCTGAGTGTTGGCAATCGCCCGGAACAGCCACTTGACGTCGTAGTTGTTGCTCGCGAAGCCCTGGCCGAGTAAGTCGAGCACTTCCGGGAAACGTGCGGACCGTTGCGGCCCGATGTCGTCGACCGGCATGTAGAAGCCTTCGCCCAGCATTTCCGACCAGATGCGATTGACGAATGCCCGGGCAAACCAGGGATTGGACTTCGAGGTGACATACGTCGCCAGCACATTCCGCCGTTCGGCGTCGTCCAGACCCGTGCGGACCCGGCCGCTACTAACATTCACGAAGAAGGCGGGTTCGGTCTTTTTTCCTTGCGATGTCGGATCGCTCAGGTCGGGCATGAAGTGTTCCGTGTTGGTGTTGCGGCCGTTCCCCCCCGGCGCAGGAAGCTTGGCAAACTCTTCCTTCGAAAGGGTACCGTCACCGTCGCTGTCGCCGACCTGCAAGGCCCGCTCGAACAAGTTCTTCAGTCGGGATTGCGCGACTTCGGCCTGTGTCAGTTTTCCGTCACGATTGCGATCGAGCATTCCGAACACACGCTCGGGATTGGCACGCTCGCGCGGAGCACGATCGAACGAGGTCACTTCGAAAGATCGGCGTTCACCATCTCGCACGGGGCGGACACGTACCCGGGGAAAGAACGCTGCCAGTTCGTGAAACTGGTCCCGCTTCCAGCGGTCGGTCGGATGATCGTGGCAGTTGGCACACTGCAGTTGAATCCCCAGGAAGATGCGGGAGGTCTCGGCAGCCAGCTCTTCTGCCATCCCCTGATGGGCGAAGATCAGTGCCGTGTCACCCTTCTCCGTGACATCGCCCGTGGCCGTCAGCAGCGAGGTCGTGATCTCGTCCCAGCCGACGTTGCTTCGTAACTGATCTGTCATCCAGGCTTCGAATGCCGGTTGCCCCAACCGGGCTCGCGGATCGGTTGCGCGGCTGAAGATGACATCACGCCAGTATTGCGCCCAGTTGGTTGCGTAGGCCTCACTGCCCAGCAGCCGATCGACAAGCCGTTCCAACTTGCGGGGATCCGGGTCGAGGCCAAAAAGCGTGACGGCTTGCGGAGAAGGGAGTTCCCCCGTCAGATCGAGGGTGACCCGACGGAGCAAGTCTTCAGCACCGGCTCGGTCCGCCAACGGAACACCGCTGGCCTGCAATTCGTGGGAAATTAACTGGTCCACGTGCCGGGCCGTCGCTAGGGCATCTGCGGGCGAATCGGCGGCAGAGCCCGTCTGGCCGTCTGCAAGAAATAGCAGGGTGGACAGCAACGGAATGGAAAGCAGGGAGAACAGGCAGCGTCGGCTGGTAGACATGGCTGATTCCTTGTCAATTTGGGCCGGCAGAAGTGGGCCGGGAAGGTCGACTGCCGGCGGACTCCATCGAAGTGCCAATGGTCGGGAGGGTCCGGCTGTCGCTCTGTGTCACTAAACCCTTCGGACCGGCAGAGGTTTCGGACGATTTTGCCAAAATACCGACTTTGGTCCGGTAATCGACGATTGCCAATGCCCCCCCGGCGGGCTGTTTCGCTCTCCAGAGAAGCGTGTTAATGTGGTTGACTTGGAGAGCCCACACTGGGGCGAATTTTCAAGTTGCCCCGATTTGTCCGCTGCGGCGCACAGTATGGTATCGTCTTGTTCAGTCATCGGAATTGTTTTGACGGGGATGCTTGTTGTTGTTGGAGGGGTGTTGTGGCTGCGGCTGCACGCCTTTCTGGCGCTTTTACTGGGGGCTCTGGTTGTGGGAGTTCTCACTCCGTCCGGTCGCCTGGAGGAGTACGAACTGGACCGGGCACGCATTCCGATCCGCTCGCTCGATGCGGAGCTGGGCCAGGTCACTCTGGGGGTCGGCCGGACGAATGCGACTCGCCAGGGGATGCCATTAGCGGTCCTCCGGCGGAATGCCGGCTCGGGACGGTTGGATGATGTCGGCGAACTTCGCGTGACAGGCCACGAACTCCGGCCCGCCAACCGGCCAGCTGGCGACGGTTCCGCTGCGAAGAAACCGACGCAGGTGACACTGGCGGAAATCGCGCCGGAGAGCTCCATCTCAACACTGCTGCCGACCGACTGGGTCGTCTCGGTTTCCGCGCTGGCATCCGCCCGGGCCACCGTCGGAAGCTCTGTCGGAGAACGCATCGCGGACGCATTCGGGAGTACCAGCGGGAAGATTGCCATCCTGATCGCAATGGCCTCAATCATCGGCAAGTGCATGCTCGACAGCGGCGCGGCCGATCGCGTCGTGCGAACGTTGATCGGAGCCGTCGGCGAAAAAGCATCGCCCATCGCGTTCTACCTGGGAAGCTTTACTTTGGGTATCCCGGTCTTCTTCGACACGGTCTTCTACCTGATGATACCGTTGGGAAAGGCCATGCGGCTGCGTACCGGCAAGAACTATCTGCTGTACGTTCTGGCCACGATTTGCGGTGGAACAATGGCCCATTCACTCGTTCCACCGACACCGGGCCCGCTGTTTGTGGCCGAGGCGTTAAACGTCGACTTGGGTGTGATGATTATCGCGGGCTGCTGTGTTGGACTGATCACTTCCGGCAGTGCGCTGGCAATGGCGTTTGTGTACAACCGCATCTGGGAACTGCCGCTTCGAGAGTCGCCCGAGATGTCGCTGGCCGACATGCAGAAGCTGGCCGACACGGACGAAAGTCAATTGCCCCCCTTTTGGTTGTCGATTCTTCCCGTCGTGCTGCCGGTTGTTTTGATCGCCGGGCTGACCATCGCAGAGCGCTACGAGAACATTCCAGCGGGTTGGATGAGTCTCTTGCAGGCTGTTGGCAACAAGAATATCGCCCTGGTTCTTTCCGCGGCCGTTGCCATGCTGACACTCGTCCTGCAGAAGCACTCTGATCTGCACAAACTGGCCAATGCCGTGCAGGCTTCGCTGGCCAGCGGCGGCGTCATCATCCTGATCACGTCGGCGGGGGGCGCGTTTGGGACGGCACTCCAACAGACAGGTGTGTCGCAGCTGATTCAGAGCTTTCCGCAGAGCTCGCCGGCTGTCATTATCACGATGGCCTGGTTAATCACGGCTGCGATCCGCACGGCACAGGGGTCCGCGACTGTGGCGATGATCACGGCAGTCGGAGTGCTGGCCGGCTTTGCCGACGGAGGAAGCCTCGGCTTTCACCAGGTCTGGCTGGCATTGGCCATTGACTGCGGATCCAAGCCCGTGGCCTGGATGAACGACAGCGGATTCTGGGTCATCACCAAAATGAGCGGTATGACCGAGGCGGAAGGACTGCGGTACATCACACCCATGAGCATTCTGATGGGTGTCGTGGGCCTGATTGTGACAGTCATCGGCGTAACCATCCTCCCGATGACACCGTAGACCGACACGCAATCACCGAGTCTCGGGGGTGCTGGAGGGATCGGTCGGTGGACTCTCTCGAAATCGAATCGAGTACAAGTCTGCATCGTACATGACAGCTCGAAGTCGAACCGGTTGTCCGGCGAGGCTGCCCAGATCCGCCCCCTCTTTCCATTTCACGATACGCGAAATGTGGTCGCCGTAGATGGCCTCGCAGTCGTCCAACGCAAAGCCGGGGATCGGTTGTCCCGCTGCATCCTGAACCTCGATCTGAATCTGGCCAGCGGCACTGGTCGAATAATTCATCTCAAGTTCGTTTCCGGTGAAGGTCAGCAGTTTCGTGATCAGCTCTCCTCCCGCCAGCGGAGCATTGACCGATGCGAATCCATCCAGCCGAAGTGTGTAACGGCGGCCGCCAGTCAGGAACAGTGACATTTCGGCCGGTCCCGTCTGGTGGATGCCGATCGCAGCGTAGTTCGCACGGTTGGCCCAACCGTCGCGACCAATGCCGGGCCGAATGAACGATTCGGTAAACTCACGATCAAACTGTGCGTTTCCCCGCGCCGTCATGAACAGGATGTCGGTCGCGGCACCGCGTTTGGCCATGAACCGCGTCGGCAGCGCCACGTAAATGTGAGGCGCCCTGAAGTAGGGTTGCGTGCACGGCGTGTAGAGATGCTCGTTGGGGAGATTGGCGTGCATCTCGACGAATGGTGTCCAGTGAATGAAGTCTTCTGACGTGGTCCGGGCGATGCCGCGATATCCCTCAATGAACCGGCGGAAGTAGCAGACGTAGGCCTGCTCGCTGTCGGACCAGAACGCATAGTTCTGCGAGTCGAAGTACTTGCCCCACTCCTCGGGGACAACGGGTTCGTCGCGGAGTTTCTTCCAATGGATTCCATCCGGTGACACAAACGCCTTCAGACCGCCGGGCCCCCGTCGTTCGCGAACTTCCAGATGTTCCTTGTGGGGTTGATAGGCCAGGCCTCCCAGCGCTTTGTATTTCTCGGACGCCGGGATACCGGGTTTGGTGTCGATGAAGGGCGTGAAGTTGTGGTTCACCAGAAATTCGTCCATCAGAACCACGTTGCCCGCCGGAAACGTCGGATGGTCTTCGTAGAGATCCAATCGAGGCAGTGTCCAATGGATGCCGTCTTTGCTTTCGGCGTAGAGTGTCACTTCGCCGGCATGATACTTCTCCCAGCCATTCCGCCAGTGGCTGCCGGGTTGTTTGTCACCCCGGTAATAGAACTGAAACGTGGCGTCGGCCTTCAGTACGGTTGCGTAGTGACCATCCGGCCGGGCGGACTTCGGCACTGGCAGCATCAACTGGGGTGTCTGCAATTTGAGCGTCGCGTTCTGCAACTGCCCCACGAGAAACCGATCCACGAACAGTTCTCTGCGCGAACCGATTTCAACCGGAGCGGCCGGCTCCGCCGCCAGGCAGGTGGTCACAGCCAGCAGGAGCAGGCAAGGCAGAGTGACGGACGCGTATGGAAGATGGCGGAGCATAGGACTTCCTTTGCGAGATGTCGGTCGAATTCAGTGGCTGGACGTGACCGCCAATCGAGGAGTCGAACGCTCTTCCTGGCAGCCTTCTCACCGTCAGGGTGACCAAGCTGTGACGAACCTTCCGCTTTCCTGAATGTGTTCCGCCACAGGGGAGCTGTCCTCAGGACGATCTACTGCTTCACGATCTACTTCTTCAGCTCGTACTGGTTGATCTTGCGGTACAGCGTCCGTTCGCCGATGCCCAGCATGGCGGCGGCTTCCTCGCGGCGACCGGCCGTCAAATCCAGAGCGCACTGGATGTAGTAGCGTTCGACTTCTTCCAACGACTTGCCGATCAGGAAGTCGGCGCCTGTGTTCTCCTTCGGAGGATGGCCATCATGCTGGCCGTCCGAGTCGGGCGCAATCTCCACCGGCAGGTCGTCCATATCCAGGAGACCATCGCGATCGAGAATCAGCATTCGCTCGACCACATTTCGCAACTGTCGGATATTTCCATCCCAGTCGTATTGCATCAGTGCCTGGCGGGCGGCGCGGGAGATCCCTTCGACCTGTTTGTCGTACTTCTCGCCTAACTGCTTCAGAAAGTGTTCGACCAGTAGTGGGATATCGCCGCGGCGTTCGCGGAGCGGCGGCAGAAAGATACTGACGACACTCAGGCGATAATACAGGTCTTTGCGAAACGTACCGTTGTTGACCATCTCCTTAAGGTCGGCATTCGTGGCGGCCACCAGGCGGACATTGACCCGGAGCTCTTCGTTCGTCCCCAGCCGGGTGATCTTGCGGTCTTCCAAAACACGGAGCAGCTTGATCTGTGTTTGCATCGGCATCTCGCCGACTTCGTCCAGAAACAGTGTGCCGCCATTCGCGTATTCAAACTTCCCGATCCGGCGGCTCACGGCGCCTGTGAAGGCACCGGTCTCGTGGCCGAACAGTTCACTTTCCAGAATACTTTCTGGCAAGGCCGAGATATTCAGCGGCACGAACGGCTTGCTCTTGCGTTCGCTGTTGTGATGGATGGCATGTGCCACCAGTTCTTTACCCGTTCCGCTTTCTCCCTGAATCAGGACGGTGCTGTCCGTCGGAGCCACGTGCTTCAGCGTCTCGATGATGCGGAACATCTGCGGGCTGTTGCCGATGACACCTTCGAAGCCGAACTTCTCGTCCAGACTTCGCGAGAGCTCGGCGTTGCGGCGGATCAGCCGGACGCGTGTCGATGCTTTCGAGACCGCATTGCGGAGTTCGTTGATATCGAGCGGCTTGGTCAGGTACGTGTAGGCGCCCAACTGCATTGCCGTCACGGCGGAGTTGATTGAGCCGTGCCCGGTCAGCACGATGACTTCCGCATCGGGAAGTTCTTCCTTCGCCCGCCGCAGAACATCCAGGCCGTCGAGATCGTCCATCCGCAAGTCGGTGACAATGACGTCGAATGTTTCGGCCTCGATGAGCGAGACGCCTTTCTTGCCGGATGTTGCAATCACGCAGTCGCAACCGACCCGTTCGAGACTTTCTGCAACGGCTTCGGCGTGGGCTTCATCGTCGTCAACGATGAGCACACGGATCGTGATGCTCTCCAGATCCGATTTTTCGACTTTCTCTTCGTGTCTGGGATTCATGATCGCGCAGTCCTGTCGCCGTCGGGAACTGTCCGCCGGACTTGCAAGTTAACCGGCGTGAAATGTGCGAGCTCTGCCATCTGTCTGTTCAGCGTTCTTGAATGTCGACCGTCTCGGACGACTCCGGATCGTCGGCCGGTTGCGACGCGTGTGGGTGTGCAGTTGTTTCGGGAGATCGTCCAGCACTGATGGGCAGGGAGATCGTGAACCGTGTTCCCCGTTCCAGAGCGCTTTCGCAACTCATCGTTCCGCCGTGAGCTTCGACGATCCGACGAACAGTGGGCAGGCCGAGGCCGCTTCCCCCCCGCTTGGTTGAGAAAAACGTCTGAAACATGTTTTCCTGAGTCCGCTGGTCCATGCCGATGCCGTTATCAATCATATCGACCAGTACCTGAGAATCGCGGGTATAGGTCTGAATTTCGATCAGACCGCCCGAGGGCATGGCTTGCAAGGCATTGAGTGCCAGATTGAGGAGCACCTGTCGAAACAGCGACCGATCCAGCTGGACGGCCGGAAGGTTGTCGGCCAGGTGCGGGCTGATGTCGACATTCTGTTCGCGGGCCGTCGGTTGAAAGAACTGGATGAAATCTTTGACGACCTCGTTGAGATCAGTCAGCGCCAGTTCGCATTCTCCAACCCGAACAAACTGGAGAAAGGCGTTGAGAATGTCTTCCAGGTGCCGGCATTCCCGTTGGAGCGTCTGAATGCGGCGATGCACCCGGTGGTCGCGGGACGTCTCTCCCTGGCCGAAGTCCTCTTCCAGCAATTCCAGGTTCATGCTCATCGTGGAGAGCGGGTTACGAATCTCGTGCGCAAGACCGCCGGCGAGGGCGGCAATCTCGGCGTACTGGGCCAGTAGGCGTTGCCGCTCCGCACTTTCCAGAGGATTGTCCGCTTGCATCGGGTACTCCGGCTCGAGTTATCTGTGTGTTCGAATTCCGGTGTGAAAATGCAGCCGCGCGAATCTCGGTGGGAGAAACACATTCACGTCAATGTCGGGATACGGTCACAGGTCGCACCTGACAGGCTGACCACGCGAATGACAATCCAGCGACCGATGCAGGTCAACACATTGCCGAGAACGACCCGGGTGGGTCGATGGACGGGGCGCGACAACGGAAATGTGTGTCGGCTGGCTGGTCCGGATGTCGCTTCGAGTGTCGCCAATAAACGACTGGGCCGACGAACCCACTTGGTTGAAATTCGCAACCAAAACCCTGTTTTTCGCACGTGACGAAATCTGCCGAAACACTCGTCCTGTGGCAGAATCCAAGTCGGCTGCGGTCCCCAGATCTTCGAGGCCGTGATTTCCAGACCGTTCACCGCCCGACAGGTGGCCCGCATCCGGCTCCGGAGAGACTGACTTCTGGCGGCATGACGGTATTGGACGGACTAGCCGTACCACAACCTAACCGTACCACAACCGCGAGAGGTTGAACTCCCGAGTGTGATTCTTGATGCGGGTTGAGAACACTGGACCACAAGGTTTTCGCCCGGTTGGCCCGGGCGAAAACCTGCGGTCGGTTGATTCTGAGACCGGCGTTAGTCGGCGTCGCCAGCATCGGCTGCCACCGCTTGTTCGACTTCGCCATTCTCACCCGATGCCTCGGCGTTCTCGGCGAGAACGGCTCGGCGAGAAAGCTTGACACGGTTCTGGTCGTCGACTGCGATGACCTTCACTTCGACGGTCTCGCCCATCTTGACGACGTCGGTCACATTCTTGACGAAACCGTCTGACAGTTCGCTGATATGGCAGAGACCATCTTTGCCCGGTGCGATCTCGATGAAGGCACCAAAGTCCTTGATCGAAGTGACCGTACCCAGATAGACGCGACCGACGGTGATCTATTCCGTAATCGCCTCGATTCGGGCCACAGCGGCTTCAGCCGAAGGTCACACGGGACCGCAAATGGTCACCGTGCCATCGTCGGAAATGTCGATGGTTGTCCCCGTTTCTTCCTGCAACGCACGAATCATCTTGCCACCGGGGCCGATGATCAGACCGATCTTCTCGGGGTTGATCTTGATTTGCTGCAACCGCGGAGCAAACGGCGAGATTTCGGCACGTGGCCGACGAATGGCCGTCAACATCGACTTCAGCAATGCCATCCGTGCTTCGCGCGCCTGTTGCAGCGTGGCCCGGATGATTTCTTCGCTGATACCGTCAATCTTCAGGTCGAGCTGGATACCGGTGACACCGTTTTGCGTGCCGGCCACCTTGAAGTCCATATCGCCGAAGTGGTCTTCGTCGCCCATGATGTCGGTCAGCAGAACGTAACGGTCCGGTTCTTTGACCAGTCCGATCGAAATGCCGGCCACCGGTTGTGCAATGGGGACGCCAGCATCCATCATCGCCAGTGTTCCGCAGCAGACCGAGGCCATCGAGCTGCTACCGTTCGACTCGGTGATGTCGGCGATGACCCGCACAGTGTAGGGGAACTTGCCTTCGGGCGGCATGACCGGTTCGAGAGAGC
Organism: uncultured Planctomycetaceae bacterium; assembly: GCA_937975745.1. Classification (GTDB taxonomy): domain Bacteria; phylum Planctomycetota; class Planctomycetia; order Planctomycetales; family Planctomycetaceae; genus CALJUK01. Next base: position 10,487 of record CALJUK010000237.1, read on the forward strand.
GTTCGGCCAGACAGCCGTGCCCAATCTCCCGGCGGCCCGGTCCACGGATGGGACGAACTTCGCCGACAGAGTAAGACGGGAAATAGTAATGCAGCATGAACCGTTGCGAATACTCGTCGAACAGTCCGTCCACACGCTGTTGGTCGCGTGTCGTTCCCAGGGTGACAGTCGCCAACGACTGAGTTTCACCCCGTGTGAAGACGGCCGAGCCATGGACGCGCGGCAGTTGCGACACAGCACAGGTGACATCCCGGAGGTCGCCGGGAGCCCGGCCATCCAAACGGACGCCATCCAGGATCAGGTCGCGAATGACGCGGGCTTCGAGGTCGTGGAAGGCCGCTTTGAACTGGCTCAGCGTGCCACCGTTGGCGGCGACTTCAGACCCTTCGGGGAACAGTTCGGCCATGACTTCGTCGCGAACCGCGCGGGCGCCTTCGTGCCGCTCGGCCTTGACTTGACTTTGGAGTGCCGTGCGGAGCTTGTCGTAGCAGCGCTCCCGCAAGGTGCCATAGAACGGGTCTTCTGTACCCGCCTCAAAAACGACCGGCAGGGTGCCCGCCTTCTGGGCCAATTCTTCCTGCAGCTCGCACAGTCCGACGATCGCCTTGTGGGCGAACATGATGGCGTCGGCCATCTTGTCTTCGGGCAGCTGGTCCCCGAAACCTTCGATCATCAGGACCGATTCTTTGCTGCCGGCGACGACCAGATCGAGGCTGCTCTGAACAGTTTGTTCCCGGGTGGGAAGCAGAATAAACTGCCCGTCGATCATCGCAACGCGAACCGCTGCGATGGGGCCCTGGAAGGGAACCGGCGAAATCGACAGGGCGGCACTGGCCCCGGTGATCGAGAGAACGTCGGGGTCATTGACCCCGTCGAAGGCCAGCACATTCGACTGAATCTGGACTTCGTCGACGTAATTCTTGGGGAACAGCGGACGGATCGGACGGTCCGTCAGGCGGGCCGTCAGGATTTCTCGCGTTGTGGGACGGCCTTCCCGCTTCAGAAAGCCCCCAGGGAATTTCCCGGCAGCGGCAGTCCGCTCGCGATAATCGACAGTCAACGGGAAAAAATCAATTCCCGGTCGTGGGGGGCCGGTTTGAGCAGCGACGAAGACGACAGTCTCGCCAAACTGCACCAAGACAGCACCACTTGCCTGCTTTGCCAACTCTCCGGTCGTCAGACTGAGGGTTCGGCCCCCAATCTCGCGTTCAACAGTGACTTTCACAATGAATTCCTAGCAATTTCCGACACGCAGGTTCTTGCATGTGGCAGTCGGCGAAGTCTGGCAGGCTCGGCTGTGTGAGCGAACTCACTTACGGAGCGAGAGACGGCCGATGATGCTGCGATACCGTTCGGGATCGCAGCGGTGGACATAGTCGAGCAGTCGACGACGGCGGCTGACAAGCATGAGCAGTCCACGACGACTTGCATGATCTTTCACATGCAACCGCAGGTGCTCTGTCAGGGTCTGAATTCGGTGAGTCAGCACGGCGATCTGCACTTCTGGGGAACCTGTGTCCCCGTCAGCACGCTGGTACTCCGCGATCAGACCCTGCTTCTCTTCCTTCGTGATCGACATGCTAATGCCCTAATGTCCAAATGGGGCCCCGGGACTTCGCCCGAGGCTTCTGCCGCAAAATTCCAAACCTTACGTGGTCCACTCGTGGGATTGCCCGGCCCACGTTTCCGGTGGACAGACGGCCGACTAACTCCATCAGTTTGACTGTTCCAGCCTGGTTCTTTTTGGCTCAACACTCTCTTGGAAAAAGACTTGCGTCGATTTCTTTCAGGTCGGTTGGGTGCCGCTGAGAATTGCAGTCGGGGAGGGCGTCGTCGGTTGAGGACCCAATGCCCTCGGTCTTCCGTCGTTCCATTTTCCTATTCGTTCTTCATCAAGCCTGTTACTGTAGCAATACCTCCGGGATTTGCAACGATACCGGCCGATCTCGACTACGGGACGGTGGCGAACGGGATGCCGGTCGGTCCAATTGGCCCGACCGGTACTGGTTCCGTGGAGAGCCGGATCGCAGCAGCCTGAGGGCGGGGCCGTGGACGTTTGTCAGACGGTTGGCTTTTGGTCGGCCTGGGTGTGGGCGGTTCGCACGACGATCCGGTTTCCCGTCACGCTGACGACTTCGATGGTCGCGCCCGCCGCGACAAAAGGTCCGTCGCTGACAACGTCCACCAGGCGTCCACCGACTCGGGCTTTCCCCGACGGTCGCAGCACAGAGAGCGTAACGCCGTGTTCGCCGATCAGTCGACTGAGGGGGGCTTCGTGTCCCAGATACTCGGGGCGGAGTTGCGGCTCGGCCTGATCGTCGAGCTCTCCTGGCGGAATCAGCGCAATATGCCGGAAGAAGGGGAGCTCGGGGAGAAAGCGACTCATCAGCAGACTTAGGACCACAACGACGGCCATGGCGGCAGTAATGGTTGAGAGGCTTCGCGTCATTTGTTCCAGGTCGGATCGGTAGCCAAAGTCGCCGAACGTCTGGCTGGCCATCACCATCGAAACCAGCATCAGCAGGACGCCGGAGATTCCGAAAACACCGAATCCCGGAATGACGAAGACCTCAAGCGCCATGCAGAGCACTCCGAGTGAGAACAGCACGACTTCCAGCCAGCCGGACGTGGCACCCAAGAAGAGACTCCAGAAGAACCAGGAGAAACAGACCGGGGAGAGAAAGCCGAACAGGCCCGTCAGGGTGTGCAGCTCGAGGTAGAGGAGAACAGAGCCGGCCACAAGCAGCAGAAACATGGCGAAACCGCTGTTGAGGACGATCACCAGCGTGTCGATCCAGGTCCGGCCGATGGCCTTAAGTTCCTCGTCTGCCGCAATTCCCAGCCGACCCTTCAGTTCGTTGAGATCGGCGACGGGTGGCTCGGCGATTCGCAGGTCGTGTGCCCGGCGTCCGTTAAGAGTCAGCAGCAGGTCTTCGCCTGCTTCCGGGACGGGAGGGCCCTTGACCCATTCGTCCTGCGACTGATGCAGTTCCTCATCGGACATGTACCAGGTTCGCCCGGTTTCGCGATTGGTGACTTCGAACACCTGTAGCGACTTGTCGGCCATCGCCATGGCGACCGCTGGCGGTCGATTTTTCTGCTCGGCCAAGGCCCGGAGACTTTCTCGCAGCGCGCTCAGGACCTTTTCGGGGGCCCGCTCGAACTGGCCTCCTTCGCCGATTTCGATCGGCCCGGCGTCGCCAATTTGAGCGTCCGGTCGCAGGTAGATTTCGTCACATCCCAGTGCCACGATGGCGGCTCCACTGTGAGCCATCTTCGGGACATAAGCTACGGTGCGGATTTCGTGCTTACTTAATGCGGCGATGGAGTTGGCGAGGTTCAAGCTGGAGAGCAGGTACCCTCCCGGGGATTCGATCTCGAAAATGATTAGTTTGATCTTCTGCTGCTGTGCCCGTTCAATCTGTCGTTCGAGGAACGTTTCCAGGACCGGTTCGATCACTCCATCCAGGCGGATCAACGCGACTTTCTGCACGTCATCGTAGGCCCGCTCAGATCGCATGGATTCGCGAGGCAGTTGGTACAGGTCGGTGATGTCGACGCGATCCTGTGCCGTATGGACAGCCAGAATGTCCAAAGCGCGTGCCTTACTTCCGGAGAACGAGCCAACGGTGCCGGCTTCTTTGATTGTCTGTACGTCCAGGATAATGGCGTTATTGTCACGTAATTGATTCAGCTCGTCCGGTGTGACAACGCGGCTTTCCTGGATTGGCTTGCCGCCGGATTCGACAGTCAGTTTAATCTTCATGACCGCCTGTTGCGGGTCCATCATCCCCAGAACCAACGCCCGGCTGAGCTTTGTGTTGCGGCGTTTCTCGACCAGGTTCACCACGGCGTCCCGCTCGTCCAGATCGACAGCCTTCCCCAGCCCAATGTCTCCCAGTTCGGCATCGGGGTGCATAATGATTTCTTTGCAGGCCAGCGCCACGACCACGTTATTGCCGGTGACTGTCTTCGGGATCCAGGCGACCGTGGTGACCCGCGAGAGTCGGCTGGATGTGAGCAACTTGGCCAACCCTTGCACCTGATGGAACGGGCTCGAACCGTTCGTAATCTCGAGAATCAGAAAGCAGGGCCGCTTTTCCTGGACAGCCTGGTTCTGCAGTGTCAGGGCGGTGTTGCTGACCAGTCCGTAGACGGCATCGTTGACCGGGCTATTGACGGTGATAAATTTGCCCAGCGGGACTTTTATTTCAGCGGGCTGTTCGTCCCCTTCGGCCGCCTGGAGACATCCACCGACAGGCAGACTGGGAAGGCACACCAGCAGAACGAGCGCGCCGAACAGGAACCGTGCCGCCCGGGCGAATCGCCGATCCCGGGGAAGAATTCTTCCCCCTCGGAGGCTGCTACTCATAGAGATGAACTTTCCTGTGTGCAACGGACCGCCTGTTCGGTTGAGCCCAGTCGAGGGCTGTCAGTCGCGTGCCGGCGTGAAAACGGAGAACACGAAAAACAGTGCCGTTGGTGCGCTTCTCGGCGACGCGACCGCGACATTCAACGATGGGCCAGGCAGTTGATTATAGGGCTGCTGAAAAAATCGAGTCAAATTGCCGTCTGGGGGAATCGGCACTTCACACGCCATTTCCCTGAAGCGGAAACGTATTCCATCGTCGAATGGATCTCCTGCCGGGCCGGAACATTCTCGCGAGTTCCCGGGTGGGGCCCATTTCGTCAGGTTGTGAACGAGATCAGCGGAGGTTGAGCGGATCGACGTCGACGGCGTATTCGACGTCCCGAACCGTCGGAAAGCGGGGCTCGACACTTCGGAACAACTGGCGAATGTCTTCGCCGTCCGCCGCGGACAGGAGTATGTGTAAGAGAAAATAATTGTTCGGCTTAAGAACGGGAGACCGTGCTGCAGCGCGGGTGGCGAGGTCTGGCTAGTTTTTGCTGGCGGTTTCCCGCAAGAGAACGGCGATTTGGCTGGCGTAGTCCTTGACCGCTTCTTCCTGGCGTCCGCGAAAGATGATCCGTGTCCAGGAATAGAAGGGAGGCGCCTCGGCTTCGGCCCGGTGCTTCAGTTCCGTCTCGGCGAAATGGATAAAGTCATGTTCGGCGGCACGCACAATGGCAGGTTCTCCCGGGGCCGTCGTCTGTACGAGGACGCGTCCGCCCCGCTCACCCCGTCCCGTCCGACCGGCGACCTGCGCGATCAACTGGAATGTTCGCTCCGCGGCCCTTAAATCGGGCTGATGCAGCATCGTGTCCGCGTTAATCACACCCACCAGCGTCACATTCGGGAAGTCGAGCCCCTTGGCGATCATCTGCGTGCCGAGGAGCATCTGGTACTTCCCGTCCCGAAATCCATCCAACGCGCGTTCGTGACTGCCCGGTTTCCGCATGCTGTCGCTGTCCATGCGGATGCAGTTTGCCTGAGGGAACCGGGCCCGAACTTCGTGCTCCAGCCGTTGCGTTCCAATCCCCACAAACTTCAGCCCGGCGTGGCCGCAACCCGGACAGTTTGACGGAGCCGTGATTTCGAAATCACACAGATGGCAGACGGCTTTGTCGCGGTCCTTATGCCAGTTCAGCGTGATGGAACACCGCGGACACTTGACCGTTTCTCCACAGACGCGGCACCAGACGGCAGGCGAGTAGCCCCGCAGGTTGAGAAACAGCATCACCTGGCCGCCGTCCAGCAATGCCTGTTGAATTGCCTGGAAGAGTGCTCTCCCCAGGGCTGCCCCCTTGGCGCAGAAAGGATCCTGGCGAATGTCCAGAATGCCGACCGGCGGGAGAGGGCGGCTGGCAATTCTCGACGGCAACGAGATTAACTTGTCGAGTCCTCTTGCCACGCGATACCACGATTCGAGAATGGGCGTGGCCGAACCGAGAATCAGCGGGATCTTCTCCATCCGGGCTCGCTGCCGCGCGACTTCACGGGCGTGGTACCGGGGTGTCGTTTCCTGTTTGAACGAGGTCTCGTGTTCTTCGTCAATGACGATCAATCCCAAATGGGGAGTCGGTGCAAAGACGGCACTGCGGGCACCGACAACCACCTGGACTTCTCCCGAGGCGATCCGCCGCCATTGATCGTGCCGGTCGACATCGCTGAGGTGGCTGTGCAGTACCGCGACCGAGTCGAATCGGCAACGGAACCGGCTGATCGTCTGCGGTGTGAGGCTGATTTCTGGAACGAGTACAATGGCCTGTCGGCCGTAGCTGACGATCTCGCGAATGGCCTGAATGTAGACCTCGGTCTTGCCGCTTCCGGTGACACCGTGCAGCAGAACCGTTTCGTGTTCGCGTTTTCGAAGAAGCGTGACGATCGCCTCGAGCGCCTGCTGCTGGTTGCCGTTCAGTTGCAGGTCGGCAACCCGCTCGACAGGCGTTTGCTCGGTCTGTTCGTTCCTCTGGCGTCGCTGCCGCGTCGTGAGAAGTCCCTTATCGACGAGCGCCCGGATCGGACCTGGTCCGCAACCAGCCCGTTGCATGATTGCCTCGGCCGTTAA
>CALJUK010000238.1 GCA_937975745.1 uncultured Planctomycetaceae bacterium
CCCAGACGTCGAGGAGAAAGTTGTGTGGGTCGGCGATCTCTTCGCTGGCTTCGGGGAGTTTGTAATGCAGATAATTCTCGCGAAAATTCCCCGGGCCGACGCCCAAGAGCGGTGTGTCGGCGATCATCTGAATTGTCGACGACCAATACTGCAACCGGTACCGCAACGACTTGGGGGCTTCGGAAATGACTTTCCGATCCAGGCCACCTCCCAACGCCGCGATACCGATCCCGACAGCCAGCAGCACTGTCACCACACCAGCTACGACGGTGGGTGTTCGGCTGGAACCAGTTCGTCGCCACAAGCGGCTGCCGGCCCACACGACGACAGACACTGCGCATGCAACCCAGGCTGTTCGACTTTTGGTCAACAGCAGGCAGTACACCAGCACAAGTGGAACTGAGCCCAACAGAACCCGCACGGCGGGCGACCGTTCGCTCGGGAAGCGGACGGAAACGCACCGGACGGAGATCAGCAACCAGGCCAGCAACACTCCGGCGAGCGTGTTGGCGAGGGCGAACAGGCCGAACGGTTCGACGCTGTCCCGCAGCCGATGCAGCCATGCTCGACGTGCCGTCTTCGTTGCGGGAATGTCGGGGTACTTCTGGTAAATTTCGGACAATCGGGAGGTGGCCCTCCTGGAAGTCGCTGCCGCGGGATCGCCCGCTTCCAGGTGATCCAACTCCTCGACGATGGGAACGATCTGACGAGCGAGTGCTGGCAGCTCGACATAGTGCTGCCAGACCCCGAGGCAGGCGAGTGCTGCCGCGACGGAGATTCCCGCCCGGACCGACTGCTGTCGACGTTCCGGTTCATTCAGGAACAGTCGGAACATCACATAGGTCACGCCGACGGCCAGCCACTCCCAAAGCATGTTGACGGCGGCCCGTTTCTGTCCGGTCGTCATCACGACGGCCACGGCGGAGACGACATGTCCGCCGGCCAGGCAGGCAACGGCAATGTCCCATCTGTTCCACCGAAGGGAGAATGTCCCGGCCCGCGTCCGATTCCAGGCAGCGAGCAACGCCACCAGGAGTGTGAGTTGAACCAGCCAGAGTGTCTCTCCCTCAGGAGTCGACTCCGCAGGGACGAGCATCCGCGCCAGCCACAGTCCCAGTACAAATGCGGCGAAGGCACTCTCGACCGAAAAGGGAGGGGGCGCACTGCGGCCGCTCTCGGGTGGGGGGGCATTCTTGCGGCGGTTTTTTCGCGCTGGACTCATGTGTTCGGGCCGACTGCATCGATTTTCGCTGTCGTCGCCGGATGCGGAGGATTCCCGGTTCCGGCATCTCGGACCGGCGCGATTGTTTCTGGCGAAGTGGCCTGGTTCTGGATCTGCTGTGTTCGGTGGCGGGCGACTGTCTCCAGAATCGCAATCATCGCCAGAACGCACGCAATCAGGGCGATGACCAGCCAGGCGGACGACCAGTCCGGTACGCGATACAGCAACAGCCCTCCCAGGCCGGTCGTCAATGTCGCCAGATGAATTGTCAGGACGGCATTGCGCGATGTGAAGCCGAGATCCACCAGACGATGGCTGAAGTGGTTCTTGTCCGCATGAAACGGGCTGAGGCCCCGGCTGAGGCGGATCGACACGACGGTGATGAAGTCGTACAGGGGGACCGCCAGTACACACAGCGGAGCCAGCATGACATGCCGGCTGCCCGTGTTCGATTCGTAAAATGTTCCCAATACGGTCATGGTGGCCAGCAGCAGCCCGACAAAGTAGCTGCCCGTATCTCCCATGAAAATTCGGGCGGGCGGCCAGTTGTGGCCCAGAAATCCGGCCAGTGACCCGGCCAGCACCAGCAGCACGCCGGCCACCAGCCAGCGGGGCTCGCTGGTCGAAGTGAGCATGATGATGGCGAACATGCAGGCGGCAATCAGCGAAATTCCCGACGTCAGCCCGTCCATGTTGTCGAGAAAGTTGATCGAGTTAATT
>CALJUK010000239.1 GCA_937975745.1 uncultured Planctomycetaceae bacterium
GCTCGCGAGGCTCATAACCTCGAGGTCGCAGGTTCGAATCCTGTCCCCGCCACTAAAACCCCGGAGTAGCGAAACATCGCGACCCCGGGGTTTTTTCATGCGCCGAGAGAGACGCCCGCCCGAACCCGTCGCAACAACGTCAGGGTACGCAACGTGTTGCGTTGTGTGGCCGCGGCGACGCGACGTCTCGCCACCCGTTCCCGCCGCCGGCGCGACATGCCCGCGGGTGCCGCCAAGGGGTCTCGACCCCCAAAGTCTCGGTGCCCAATCAGAGACTTCCGGCCCGTTTTATAACCACGTTCAATCTCACCGAGTGAGACAGACGAAAACGAAGATTTTTCCCAAAATAGTTCGCGGGCCTTGGGCTACGTACGAGCGCTGCCTTTGAACACTTCGCGGCGATGCCAGTCGATGAAGCGTGCGTCCGGAAGCCACTCCGGCTTCTGCGCGGGACGAATCGGTTGGCCGTGAAAACGCAGCAGGACCGACTCCAGACCTTCGGATCCATTCGCCTGATCCGACACGACCATTTGCCGCTCCGTCGAAAGAGTGAATACCCCGAGATCGAAGATCTTGTGGTGGATGGAACACAACGCCAGTCCGTTGTCGGTCGTGTCCGGGCCGGCAGCCTGGTGCCATTTGATGTGGGCGGCTTCCAGCCCCACCGTCACGTTCCCGAGACGCAAATCAAATCCGCAGACTGCACATCGATACTCATAGGCTGTCAGCACATGGTCTCGGAATTTCGGATCACGCTTCTTGCGCCGTGAGACGACGAGGTCTGCATTGAGCCCGACGCGATCAAGAATGTCGGAGTGCAGAGACTGCGGGAAGTGACCTTCGAGAACGCGATGAGCAATTTCGCCGGCCAGAGTCGGATCGGCTTCCAATGCGGTCAGCACATCCGAGGTCAGTGATCCGATCGAGTTGTTCTCGACCAGTTCCCGTTTCAACACGCTGCCGCGTCGCCGCGGCGACAGCTCGGTGTCGAGTTGCCAGACACCATCGCTTTGAAGATGCCAGAAAGGGAACTCCGGATGGTACGACTTACGCTGCGGCCCGAAATCTCGCAGCAACTCCGTCAGGATTGGGCTGGCTTCGCTGAAGGCGATCTGTGTCTCGCCGTTTTGCCATCGCCCCAGCGCGTACAGCACCAGCAACGGTTTGTGCGGTGCTCGCTCAGAGCCGCGCTTCCAAACGTTGAGGTTGTCGAATCGCTCTAGGCACTCGGAGGTTTCCACGTTCGGTTCGGCCGATTGGTGTGCTCGTCAGATCGTGTCAGTTTACCGACCAACCGGAGGATCAACACGCCCCGACCACGAGGTTATGGAAATGCGGACAAGAGACGTTCGAACGGCATAAGTAACGAGGGACCGCATCTTGTTCCTCATTGAAGGGCGCTGCCTATGCCTCCGAAATCCTCGCGTTCCACTCTCAGCCGGGACGACCGTTTCCGCACTGTCGTGCGTCTCCTTGCACGCGGCGTCGTTCGCTGCATCGAAGTCGAACAACGCCTCGGAACGCACGATCCAGAAAGGTCTGAGAGTTCCCCGGATTCAGACGCCGCTCCGCTTGAGCTTCCTTCCGAGACGAGCCTCACTGTGTCTCGGTCGCGGGGTTAAACCTGCGGAGACAAGTCTGACTTCTACGAGGGAAACCATGGATCTGAACATCGATGAAGAACTGGAGTCGCTGCAAAGCTTGGCGACATCCGAACTGCGTGAACGGTATGCCGAAGTCTGGAATGAGGAGCCACGCTCGCGGAACCGACCGTATCTCATTCGCAGAATCATCTGGCGTATGCAGGCCAACGCCGAAGGCGACCTGAGCGAACGCGCTCGAAGGCGTGCGGAGGAACTGGCGGACGACGCTGAAATCCGCGTCACGCCTCCACGCAAGAATGGGCCGCGGAAGAAACTCAACGGAAACGGCAAGGTCCGGGATGCCCGTCTGCCTCCGGCCAACCAACTTCTGACCCGCGACTACAAAGGCGTTCGCGTCGAGGTGCTCGTGCTCGAGAACGGCTTTCAATTCGAGGGCGAAAGCTACAGGTCGCTCTCCGCGATCGCCAACCGCATCACCGGCACTCACACGAACGGATTTCGCTTCTTCGGGCTCGGAGGTGAATCATGAGCGGCTCGAAGAATGGTAGGAAACCGAAAGTGCGTTGCGCCGTCTACACGCGCAAGTCGACCGACGAAGGGCTCGAACAGGAGTTCAATTCGCTGGACGCACAACGTGATGCGGCGGAGTCCTTCATCGCCAGCCAGAAGCACGAAGGATGGACGCTGCTGCCAACCCGGTACGACGACGGAGGCTTCTCCGGCGGCAACGCGGAACGGCCGGCGCTGCAACTGCTGATGGACGACATTCAGGCCGGCAAGGTCGACTGCGTCGTCGTCTACAAGGTCGATCGCCTCAGCCGCTCACTGCTGGACTTCGCAAAACTGATGGGAACGTTCGAAGAACACAACGTCGCATTCGTGTCGGTCACCCAGCAGTTCAATACGAACCACTCGATGGGCCGGCTGACGCTGAACATCCTGTTGTCGTTTGCCCAGTTCGAACGGGAGATCATCGGCGAGCGAATCCGCGACAAGCTGGCAGCCCAGAGCCGCAAGGGGAAATGGACCGGCGGACATCCGATCCTCGGCTACGACGTCGATCGACGTGGCCCGAGCCCGAAACTGGCGGTCAACAAGTCCGAGGCCGCACAGGTCCGTCAAATCTTCGATCTGTATCTGCAACTCGAATCGCTGCTGTTGGTTGCACAGGAACTGAACGAGCGAGGCTGGGTGACGAAGCGATGGAAGACGAAGGCGGGGCGTCGTCGCGGCGGGAGCACGTACGACAAGATGAACGTCCACATGCTGCTCACCAACCCGCTGTACGTCGGCAAGGTGAAGCACAAGGGCAACGTTTATGACGGCGAGCATGCTCCGATCATCGACCCCACGCTGTTCCACCAGGTCGGGCAACGGCTCAAGGAAAACGGGCACCGTCCCAGCAAACGTGCCCGGTGGAAGTACGAGTCGCTGCTGCAGGGACTGCTGTACTGCCGAGGTTGCCATCGGGCGATGACCCACACCTACACCGACAGCAAAAAGAAGAGGCGATACCGCTACTACACCTGCACCGGAGTCTTAAAGCTTGGTCGTGACTCATGTTCTTCACGATCACTGCCGGCGATCGAGATCGAGAAGGCAATCGTGGAGCAGATCCGTTCGATCTCAAAAGACGCCAAGGTTCGGCAGGCCGTCATTGACGAAACGCAGACGGCCCTTCGCGACGAGTTGGAGAAATGTCGGACGGACCGCGATGCTGCCGAACGCGAACTGCGTTGGCTGGAAGAAGAGCTGCGCGAGACGGTTCGTGACGGACGCTCGGACAAGGACACGACGACTCTGGTCGCCGACCTGCAGGAACGGATTCGTCAGGAACAGCAACGCCTCGCAACCCTCTCCAACCGTCTGATGGATCTCGAGGGTGCGCAGATCAAAGCCGACCGCGTGCTCAACTTGCTGGACGACTTTGACAATGTTTGGGCCAAACTCAGCCCGCGAGAACAGGCGGACCTGTTGAAGATAGTGGTTCAACGTGTGGAATTTGACGCGAGGGATAGCAGCTTTGAGATTGTCTTTGAGGACGCCGGCATCAAATCGTTGTCGCGCGAGATGAGTAACGTGACATAATGATTCGAGTCAAACAGAAGATTCACTTCGTCCGCGATCCACGCGGCCGTCATCGCATCGAGTTCGGTCAGGAACCCGAACCGAAACCGGAGTCGGAAGGCCGGATCCCTCGCGTCTCGCGCCTGATGGCTCTGGCGATTCGGTTCGACAGAATGCTCCGCTCCGGCAAGGTCGACAGTCAGACAACGCTGGCGTCGCTGGCGCACGTCACGCAGCCCCGGATGAATCAGATCCTGAGCCTGAATTACCTCGCGCCGGACATTCAGGAAGCGATTCTGCACCTGCCGCGCACGACCACGGGCCGCGAAAGAATTCACGAAAAAATGTTGCGTTCGATTTGTGCGGAAAACTGCTGGAAAACGCAGCGGCGGTTATGGGCCGAAGCGACGAACGCAGCGGAAAACTGAGGCTTTTCGGAACGTTTCGATGTGGTCGCTGCGTCTGAGAATCAACCGTTGACATGGCAGCTTCAAACGGTAGATTTGCTGCTTACCAACGAACAGAAGAACGCCGGCTGCAGGACGTTTGCAGCAACAAGAATCGAGCCTCCGATGGTCCACAGACGGACATCGCGTCCCCTGACGCACGCCTGCATTTTCGACCTCGCCTGGGGTGCCTGGGCTGGATGGTCGCACATCGGCCGGGACCGTGAATTGCGATTCGAGTCGCTCGAGTTGCCTCCGCCAACGGCCTGATATCTCGCCCGGACTTTCTGTCCGCCGCATCCCTGTTTCATCCCCACGCCGGGGAGTTCGTGCGCGCTGGCCTGCGCGGTGACGGGCATGGAGGCAATTCTTATATGCGCCCGTGGAATAACGACTCATGGCGAGACCATTCGATCCCATACGACTACTGAAGGAAATCTCCAACGACCTGCTGCGCGAACTGTTCGAACGCGAAGGTGCCCGGTTGAAGGTGCCGTGGGACCGACTGTCGAAACGCGACATCGGCCCACTCCTCCTGCTCTGGGAAACGATGCCCACCGATCAGCGGTGGAAGATCCATGTCATCCTGCAGGAGGTGCACGGACTCGCGTACGAAGGCGGGCTTCGTGCGCTGGCGGAACAGTTGGAATGGCTGCGTCCGGAACTGACGCCCGAGTTCTCCCGCTGGGAAGGCTGGTTCGACAAGGTTCTGTGGACCTACATGCATGCCCCGGACGCGTTCGAAGAGGCGTCGATCTTCGCCCGTGCCGATACGCTGACCAAGAGCGGCTACTGGAACCGCTGGGAGGGCCTAGCGCGGCGTCCGAGCAAGGTCACCGAAGAGCAGACGCAGGCACTGCAGGACGAGTTGCGAAAGTACTACTGGCCGAAGGAACTCCGTGGTCGGCATTGCCGCGTGCACCATTATCCGCGGTGCAACGGCGTCGACTACTTCTTTGCGTACCTCGACGACTGGCCTGATCGTCTGCTGACTTTCGACGAAGACGGGCAGATGGAACCGCGTTCGGAGCGGTATGCGTTCACCAACGTTTTCGCGTTCGACCCCGAGAATGGGTGTATTGATCTGGTCGCCAAGGGCGGTCGCAAAGTGCAACAGCGATTGCGACAGGCGTTTTGCCGCAGCGTCCTCGGCACGGACGTCGAAGAAGACGATCCGCTGCTGCCGGCGTATGAACTCGACCATCTGCTCGATCCGCATCTGGTGCTGCCCACGGACCGGCGAGACCGAATCGCAGCCGTGCGTATCTCCCGGATTCGGATCGCTCCGAAGCACGTCGTCAACGCTGTGCGGTACGAGGAGATCGGGTTCTCTTCGAGTGCCACGCTCACCATCGTGCAGACGGAACTGCGTGAGCGTCTGGCCGATCAGGGTGTTCGGCCCGAAATGCTGACCGTCAAGCAAGTCGCGTTTCAGTTGGAGTTCATGAGCGACGGTCGTTCGCGGCCGCGAACGATGACGTTCAATGTCAGCAGCCCGAATTCGTGCGACCTCAAGAGCAAGTCGGACGAACTGCGTGAGATCGGCGAACGGTGCCTGCGCATGTGGGGGATCTGCTGTGACTGATCTCGATACCTGGCTGTGGCCGATGCTGGACTCGCGACGTGATTCGCTGGTGCTAACGCAACGGCTCGTAGACGTGCCTTGGATTCGTGAAGCGGAGCCGGCGACAACCGTTGTCTGTCCGGAGTGCGACACACTGCACGAGGAAGAGCCGATCGTTCGACCCGGGCCCGGCGGCTCGATTCGCCTCTACATTCCCTGCCCCGAACCTCTGCGCGTCGAGATCGACCCGACCCAACTGGAGCGTTGGTTCGTCGATCTGCCGGTATTGGCTGAGCATATCGCTCGGTCGATCGGCATGAGCGGCCGCATCAAGGAACTTCGTGCCGACCGGTTGTGGCGTCTGGGCCGCACGCGGTGGCAGCAATCCTCGCGGGACGTGTTGCTGGCTCGAGGCCTGCACTGGCCCGACGGCGACGATGTAATCGCGCAGGTTGAACGAACGACGCAGCCAATCGTGTTGGTGCCCGGCCAGTTGCCCGACGAAGCCCTGTGGAGCCGTCCCGTGGCCATCGTCCTGCTGTCGCACGTGTCGCAACTGTCGCATGACGGGTTGGTCGTCGACCACCAGCACATGTTTGCGGCGGTCGCAGACCAGCACGAGCGGCCGGCGGAGCCAGCAGTCGGGATCATCACTGGCAAGAAGCAAAAGCTGATGATTCGCCGTCAGGTCAAAGCCGAGATCGGCTCCATGCTCGAAGACGACGCTCTGGTCGTTGCGTACGAGCAGCACGGGTCGTACCGCAAAGCGGCCGAGGCACTGTCGGAGCAAACGGGCCAGACGGTGACGAAGGATAGGGTCTACCGCGCCGTCCAGCGGCGCGGTGGTAGTCGGACTGTCCAGTCCGACACCAACCGCCATTCGGTCCGTCGCACTGTCGCGTCGCAGCGACGCGACGGCCGCAAGAATATTCAGAATCGTCCTGAAGCAGTGGATTGGGAATGACTTACGTGAACTGACAAGACGCGATTTCGGTGTGCGCAGCCGTCCAAAGTGCGACACGCGGGCTGCCGGTCGAAGGCCGACGAGGCCACGACCCGACAGCCAATCGCGTCCGTGTTCTTGCTGAGGTGATGACGTTCATCATCGCACGACGCTGACCGCCCCATTCGGCGGCTCCGCGGGTTTCTGCCTCCGGTCTCGGAGACAGAAATGCGCGAGACTCATCCCCACGATGCTTTTCTCAACCACTACGCCCGCTCGCTGATCCGCATCAAGGCCCGGCAGCTCACCCGGTATCCCGGATTCACCCGTTCCGACCAGAAAGATCTGGAGCAGGAACTGTGGACGATGCTGCTGGCTCAGGCTGATCAATTCGATCCGGACAGAGCGTCCATCAACACGTTCATCGCCTGCGTGGTCAACGCGTCGATCCGGATGATCCTGCGTGACAGCCGGCGGGAGTGCCGTGCTGAAGGGCTGCAGGCTCAATCACTCGATAACGGGTCAGCCGGCCCGGGCGACTCGCAAACCAGTCAGCTCAGTGAGGCGGACCTTCGCCGCCGGCACTCGATGGCGGCGGACGACGAGCAACGTCAGCGCGAAGACCGCGAAGCCATCGAGTTCGCACTAAGCCAGATGCCGGACGAGGTCCGTGAAATCTGCCGCCACATCATGGGCGGCACTGTGCATTCGGCATCCTGCGAACTCGGAATCTCCCGCCGGCAGATCCGCAACAAGCTGGACGAGGCCCGACGCTGGCTGAATCGCGCCGGTTTCTCCGACTCCTGAAACTTCGCGGACAACGCGAGCTTCGACGGCATAGATAACTCCCGGTGCTGATGAGAAGGAAACGGTGAATGATCGCGGACGAGAAGTCGCGGACGAAGTGGTGTCAGTCATCGAGGTGGAGATTCCCAATGAACCAAGGTCGCCGCCTCACTGACGCCCTTCCCGTGGCGGTTGCGTTCGAATTCGAGCCGCACGTCTCACTGACAGACGCGGAGATGTCGCTGCATCTCGCGATGTTCGCCGCGGAAGGATTGTTCGGACGAGCACAGGTCCGTCTCGACACGGACTACGAACTCGACGAACCGCAACACCGGATCGTGGTCGATGCGGAATCCGAAGTCGGAGCAGTGCTCGTCCGCGTCTTCACCGCCCTCCTGCTCCGCGAGTTCGGCGAGGACTCTTTCCGAATTCGTCGCGGCACCGCAATCGAACGACCCGCTCAGCAAACGGAAAGGACTGTCCCCGCATGACATTGATGCAGCAGATCAAACACGGCAGACAACCGATGCCACCGCGAATGATCGTCTATGGAACCGAAGGCATCGGCAAATCGACCTTCGCTGCCAACGCTCCCGACCCAATCTTCATTCAAACCGAAGATGGCCTGTCCGAAATCGACTGCGACAAGTTCCCGCTGGCCACGCGTCTTGAAGACGTGCAGACCGCGCTGCTGGAACTGTTCTCCGAAGAGCACGACTACCAGACAGTGGTGCTTGACAGTCTCGACTGGCTGGAGCGGCTGATCTGGGACGAACTCTGCCGGCAGTTCAACGTGTCGTCGATCGAGAAAGTCGATGGCGGCTACGCGAAGGGTTACACGCATGCCCTCACGCACTGGCGGCAGATTCTCGACTCGCTCAACCGGCTCCGCTCGCAGCGCGGGATGGTAGTGATCTGCATCGCCCATTCGAAAGTCGAGAAGTTCGAAGATCCCGAAACCTCGGCCTACGACCGCTACTCGCCGCGACTGAACAAGCACGCTCAGGCTCTCGTCTGCGAGTGGTCGGATGCCGTGCTCTTCGCCAGCCGTCGGTTCCGCACGCAGACCGAAGATGCCGGCTTCGGCCGCAAACGGGCGATTGCCGCAGCCGTCGGCAAAGGTGGCGGCGAACGCATTCTGCGTTGCGTCGGCGGGCCAACCTGTATCGCCAAGAACCGCTTCGGGCTGCCCGAAGAACTGCCGCTCAAGTGGGCGGACTTCATGAACGCACTTTCCAACGACCAGAACAGCGAGGAATCGAATGGCTGACCTGCATGGCTTTGACGCCAATGAAATCGAACCGACATCCGACTTCGAACCGATCCCGGCCGGCAAGTACGAGGCGGTGATCACCGACAGCGAGATGAAGCAGACCCGTGCCGGCACCGGCGAGTATCTGCAATTCACGTTTCAGGTCGTCGACGGACCGCACCGCAATCGGCTGCTGTGGTCCCGCATGAACCTCAACAACCCAAACGCGACGGCGGTGCAGATCGCGAAGGCCGAACTCTCGGCGTTGTGCCGGGCGGTGGGAGTCATGGCTCCGAAGGATTCGACCGAACTGCACAACCTGCCGCTCATTATTCATGTGCGGTGCAAGCGCCGCAGCGACACCGGAGAGATCTCCAATGAGATCAAAGGCTACTCACGGAAGGATGCCCCGCAGCCGGCTGCCGCAGCGGCCAACGAAGGCAGCACGCCACCGTGGAAACGGCCCGCCAGGACGGCGGGGTAACGGCATGTTGCAGCTCGAAGTCCCGTACCCGCCGTCCATCAATCACTACTGGCGGAGGGTGGGAACGCGGACGCTCATCAGTCGCGAGGGTCGTCGCTTTCGCAGGGAGGTTGCGGCGATCCTCGCGGCGATGAGTATCGAGCCGCTGACCGGACCACTGGCGATCGAGATCGAGGTCTTTCCGCCAGACCGTCGTCGACGCGACATCGACAACGTGCAGAAGGCACTGCTCGACGGGCTGGAACACGGAGGCGCCTACGACGACGACAGCCAGATCATGAAGCTCACCATCGAGAAACGCGGCGTCGTCAAAGGCGGTCGCACGCAGGTGCGAATCAGGAAGATGTGAATGCTGACGTTGCGACCGTATCAGGAAGCCGCCAAAGCGGCCGTCTACGGCCACCTTCGAACTCGCGACGACAATCCGTGCGTCGTAATTCCGACCGGTGGCGGCAAGACGCCCGTGATGGCGTCCATATGCCGCGACGCTGTCACACTGTGGAGCGGTCGTGTGCTGATACTCGCGCACGTGAAGGAACTGCTCGAGCAGTCCGCTGAAAAGCTGCGAGCAGTGTGTCCCGAACTGGATTTCGGAATCTACTCGGCCGGCCTCCGCCGACGCGACACGAAGCACGCTGTTATCGTCGCCGGGATTCAGAGTGTCTTTCGACGTGCGTGCGAGCTGGATTCGTTCGACCTGATCATCGTCGACGAAGCACACATGATCCCGCCCGAAGGCGACGGGATGTACCAGCAGTTTCTGGCCGAAGCGCGCACCGTGAATCCGGAAGTTCGCATCATCGGCATGACGGCGACACCGTATCGGATGAAGGACGGCCTGATCTGCACGCCGGATCATTTCCTCAACCACGTCTGCTACGAGGTCGGGGTTCGCGAACTGATCCGCGACGGCTTCCTGAGCCCGCTGATCACCAAGGCCGGTCGTCAGTCCGTTGATACCAGCAGTCTGCATGTTCGCGGTGGCGAATTCGTGGCCGGCGAAGTGGAAGACCTGATGGACGACGAGGCTCTGGTCGATGCCGCGTGTGCGGAGATCGTCGAATACAGCCAGAGTCGGCAGTCGGTTCTGATCTTCGCCTCCGGCATTCAGCACGGGCAGCACGTCGCACAAGTACTAGAAGAATCGCACGACGCCGAATGCGGCTTCGTTTGTGGCGAGACATCACCGGCGGAACGGGACTACCTGCTACAGCGATTCCGCGAAGGTGAGCTCAAGTATCTGTGCAACGTCAACGTCCTCACGACCGGTTTCGACGCTCCGAACATCGACTGCGTGGCCATGCTGCGGCCGACGCTCTCACCCGGGCTGTACTACCAGATGGTCGGACGAGGGTTCCGATTGCATCCCGGCAAGACGGACTGCCTCGTACTCGACTTCGGCGGCAACGTCCTCCGCCACGGGCCGGTGGACGCGATCGATTTCGGTGTTGCTGAAACACGCGATGATGGCTCGAACGCGCCAGCCAAGCAGTGTCCCGAATGCCAGTCGGTCATTGCGGCCGGCTATGCGACGTGTCCCGATTGCGGATTCGTGTTTCCACCACCTGATCGCAGGCAGCACGAAGCGAAGGCGAGCGACGCCGGGATTCTGTCCGGCCAGGTGACGGACGCCGAACACGAAGTCCGTGATGTGACATGGTCAGTCCACAAGAAGCGGGATGCGCCGGATGACGCACCCAAGTCGATGCGGGTCGATTACCGGCTGGGTCTGAACCACTGGCAGTCTGAATGGATCTGCGTCGAGCACGAAGGGTACGCCCGCGACAAAGCGGAAATGTGGTGGCAGCGCCGTTCGCATGATCCCGTTCCCGACACAGCGGAGCGAGCCGTCGAACTGGCTGAGGCCGGCGCCCTGTGTGCAACCGAGAAGATCGTGGTCCGCAGTGTCGCCGGCGAAAAGTTCGATCGCATCGTCGGCTACAAACTCGCCTCGCTTCCGGAACCCGAATCCGTCCCGGCGTGGAACGACACCTTCGATGACGAAGAGGTGCCGTTCTGAATGCTCGCAGTTCACTCCATGAAGCAGCTCACTGGTATGCGGAACTCGGCTACCCGGTCTTCCCATGCGCTCCCGGTTCGAAGGCCCCGCTGACGAAGCGTGGTTATCTCGAAGCAACCACTGATGCCAATCAGATTGACCAATGGTGGCAACAGCGGCCGAACGCCAACATCGGAATCGCGACTGGCGGACTCATCGTCATCGATGTCGATCAGGACGCGACCTGGCTGAATGACGATCCTGGTCGCCTTCTGGAGCTCGCCTGTGCGCCGCTGTCGCTGACCGCGAATTCCGGCCGGCAGTATCTGTTCCGGCAGCCCGAGGATCGGAACTGGCGCAACACCAGCGGCCGGCTCGCCGATCACGTCGATACGCGAGGCGATGGCGGCTACATCGTGGTTGCCCCTTCAGTTCTCGAAGGCGGCAGGTCGTACAGTTGGGCCGAGGGACTCGATCTCGAATGCCATCCTGACGATTTGCCCGAACCGCCGGCCTGGCTGGCGGAAGAACTCGATCGTCTGGCGAAATCCCCGACGTCACGGCCGGCGCTTTGAAATCGCGGCCCACGGCGGGCGACGTTGACCCCCGTCGCGTCGAGTCCCGATCCGGGGAACCCAATCCCATCCCGCACACGCCACGCCACACTGG
>CALJUK010000240.1 GCA_937975745.1 uncultured Planctomycetaceae bacterium
TTCAACGGGCCACGACACGGCCGCATTCTACGATTCAGCAGGGAACGACTACTTCTACGGCCTGCAGTCCGAGAGCTGGCTGGGGGGAGACGGCTTCTTCAATCACGCGATCGGCTTCGATTCGGTCGTCGCGAACGCCACAGCCGGAGGTTACGATCGGGCTCGGCTGTACGACTCGGCTGGCAACGACACGCTCACAGCCACACCGACCTACGCCTTGCTCGTGGGCCGAGGGCTGTCACTGACGGCTCGTCCGTTTGAACGCGTCGATGTGAGAGCTTCAGCCGGATACGACACCGCCTCGCTGTACGACTCGGCCGGTAATGACTACTTCGTTTCCTACGCTTCCAAGAGCTGGCTGGGAGGCAACGGCTTCCTCCACTATACGACCGGGTTCGATTCGGTGAACGGCTACGCCACTGCCGGCGGCTACGATTCGGCCCGACTGTATGACTCGGCCGGGGACGACACGTTCGTCGGTCGTTCCGATGTCGCCTGGATGCAGGGAGCCACGTTCGTCAATTACGCAACTGGTTTCGAGCGGGTCGCTGGCGTTCGTGTTCACGGCGGGTATGACCGAGCCTACTTCTTCGACACAGCCGGCAATGACGTGTTCGAATCTCAGCAGAACCTCTCGACACTGACGATGCGAGGCCGACAGCTGGCCAACGCAACCGGCTTCCAATATGTCGAAGCGCGTTTCACGAAAGGCGGCACTGACCAGACGATTGTCGACGGTCTACGATCGAGCGACGCTGTTGCCGGCTACGGCAGCATCCTGGACGTCAGCCGAAACAGCTACTGGCTGCGAGTCCGCAACGTCCAGTACGCACAAGCCATCGCGACCGACAACCAGACGCCCCGCGCGCTCCTCTCGAAGATCGACTTCGTCTTCGAGCAACTCGGCAGCTGGCTGTAGCAGAGGTTGTCTGCCAGTGACCCGCCCCCGGTGAGCGTACCACTTTTTAGGCGACAGTTTCCATGGAGTCAGCCATGGGGGACGGCTGGAGCTGACCTTCACCCCGTTTTCTGATTCATGCGGAACTCGCATGGCAGGGCTTTCATCACCTGTTGGAAAGCTTCCTCATCGTGAACAGAATTAGCGTTGGCTGCTATGTCGATCAGCGATCTGGAGGTCAAACCGGCAATTAACAAGCTCACTCCCGCCAAGAGCGTCTTCTGGTTCGTGCTGCGGTGGATGGGCATTGAAGCATGACGGAGTTGTGGCAGAATATCTCAATGTGAAAGCTCTTCGCCGTGGCACGGACAATTTCAAAAGGGATGTGTTTTGACTACCGAATCCGGCGAACAGCCACGTCGCTCCAGTACGATTCATCGGCGACTCACGCTCGCCCTCCAAGCCGTCATCGCGCTGGGCCTTGCATTCGAGGTGTACGAGGGCCAATGGCTCAACGTGGCCGCGGTCAGCGGCATTCTCTTGCTCACGGTTCTGCCTGCGCTTGTTGCAAAACGACTGGAAGTCTTCGTACCGGCAGAATTCGAATTGCTTACCATCGCGTTTGTTTTCGCGGCGGTGTTTCTCGGCGAGATGCGAGATTTCTACGGTCGCATTTGGTGGTGGGACATCGCCTTGCATACGACCTCGGGCGGGCTCTTGGGAATATTCGGTTTTCTGCTCGTCTACGTTCTGAATGCGAACCCACGGATCGACCTCGACATGAAGCCGGGCTTCGTGGCGTTCTTCGCATTCTGCTTTGCCGTATCGATAGGGGCGGTCTGGGAGATTTTCGAATTTGCGATGGATCAAGTCTTTGGCATGAACATGCAGAAGCCGATGTTCGGGGACGAGTCCGGGCTGACCGACACCATGTGGGACTTGATCGTCGATGCTGTTGGGGCAGTGGTGATTGCAACGGCGGGCTACTACCACATGCGGCATAAGATTAGGTCGATCATCGCAGACTGGATCGAGAAGTTCATTCGCGGCAACCCCAAACTCTTTTCCAGCAGACCTGACCGGTCCGTACTGGAAGATGACAACACGTCAGACTCCTCCTGATGCATGTTTGACAACCATGCAACTTATCGATGATTTCGACCGCGAAGTCGCCACAGCCACTTGTGGAATTCGAGGGCAGGAACGACCGATACGGCCAGAGGGATCACCACCAACGACGTGGTGGCCGACACCGGGGCAGTTCCCAAGACGTTTTGCATGAAGGGGATGTACATCGATACGACATGAACCAGAAACGCAGCCAACGCCCCCAGAATGAGAATCGGGCTGCGGAGCGGAGAGAGAGCGAAGGCCGATTTCGTTTCTGACCGGCAATTGCCAATGTGGAAGTTCTCGAACAACACCATCAGCAACAAAAGCACATTGCGAGCGTCGTTTTCGTTCCAGCCCTGTTCGATCATCCAGTCGAAGGCCCCGAAGCCGACTCCCCCCATGACGACAACCGCCACGATCATGCGTTCGATCATTAGCCGATCGAAGATTCGCTCACGCGGCGATCTCGGTTTGCGTTGTAGCGTATCCCCTGCGCCCGGCTCAAAAGCAATCGCCACTCCCTGAATTCCGTTCGTGACGAGGTTCAGCCAGAGAAGCTGCACCGGCAGCAGCGGAAGATGCAAACCGAACATCACCATCAACAGCACCATGAGAAGTTCCGCTGCTCCCGTAGAGAGCAGCAGGTAAATCACCTTCCGAATGTTGTCGTAAGCGATCCGGCCTTCTTCGATGCCGCCGACAATCGTGGCAAAGTTGTCGTCGCTGATAACGAGTTCCGCAGCCTCGCGTGCCACATCGGTACCCGCTTTGCCCATTGCCACGCCGATGTTCGCCGTCCGTAAGGCCGGGGCATCATTCACGCCGTCACCGGTCACGGCCACGAAGTGTCCCGCCTGCCGTGCCGCTTCGACAATCTGGAGTTTCTGGCGAGGAGCAACACGGGCGAACACTCGTATCCGCTCGACGATTTCCGCCAATTCCTCGGGTGTTTTGGTTGTCAACTCTGGGCCGGTCATGACTTGATTTTCGTTTTCGGCGAATCCCAAGTCTCGAGCAATCGCCAAGGCGGTCACTCGGTGATCGCCTGTGACCATCGACACGGAGACTCCCGCCTCATGACAGGTTTGAATGGCCTCCTTCACACCGGCTCGCAGGGGGTCGATCATCCCCACAAAGCCGAGGAAGGAAAGGCCTGTCGGTTCAGGCGGGGCCTGTGTTCGATCTCCCCCCGCACTGCCGTCTCCTTCTGCCAACGCCAACACGCGGAACCCCCGGCCAGCCATCTCCAACGCGATGGCTTCCAGCTTGGATTGATCGGAACCGTCTTCGCACATCGCCAGAATTCTCTCTGGGGCTCCCTTCACGAAGACACGCACGTTCTCGTTCACTTTGTGGAACGTGGCGGCGTACTGGTACTCCGACTCGAACGGGATTTCGTTGACTTGCGAATGAGCATCCAACGTTTTCTCTCGCTGCCAACCCAGCTTGTATCCGAACGACAGCAACGCCACATCGACGGCATCCCCCCGCCACTCCCAATTCCCGTTTCGCAGATGAAGATCGGACTCGTTGCACAACACGCCCGCCCGAGCCAGTGCATCCAATGCCGGCTGGCTTCCCGGTTCGATAGGATTGTCCTTGGAGAGGACTTGACCGCTGGGAGCAAAACCTTCTCCGGTGGTGGTGAACGTCTCCCCGGTGGGAAGTCTGACTTCTCGTACCGTCAGTTCGTTGACGGTCAGCGTGCCCGTCTTGTCGGTTGCAATAAGCGTGCAGCTTCCCAAACCTTCAACGGCAGTGAGCCTGCGGACAATCACGCCGCGTCGGGCCATGCGGGTGGTGGCGATTGCCAAGGCGACGGTCATAGCCACGGGCAGACCTTCGGGAATGGCTGACACGGCCAACGCAATCACGAACAAGAAGACTTCAGCCACAGGGTAACGTCCCAACAGGACGGCCAAGATGCCGATCACGACCGAGGCAACAACCGTCGCCAACGCGATGACGTTCGGGAACCGGACCATGCGTTGCACGAGAGGAGACTGGCCGCCGCTGGCACCGACGACATCGAGAGCGAGTTGTCCCACGTTTGTCGCCCTTCCACGCCGGGTCTTTGGTAACCGGGAGCGATTCGCCGGTCAGCAGCGATTCATCGACTTCAAGTCCGTACTCGGACAGCAGCCGCAAGTCGGCAGGGACACGATTGCCCGACTCCAACCAGACAACATCGCCGGGGACGACCTTTTCTGCTGCAATGTCCCGTACTTCGCCGTCGCGTTGCACCGACGCCCGTATTTGCAGCAGTTTCTCTAGTGCATGGCTGCTCTACTCGGCTTTCCACTCCTGATAGCTGCCGATGACCGCGTTGATGATATGGACGGCTGCAATGAATCCCGCATCCTTCATGTCTCCGATGAAAACCGAGACCACCGCCGCGATCAGCAGAATGTAGATCAACGGGCTGTAAAACTGCCGCAGCACAATCTGCCAAAGGGCTGCCGGCGGCTGCTCCGGCAGCTTGTTGGGACCGTATTGTTGCAGCCGAGCTTCGGCTTCAGCGTCCGTCAGTCCGTTGTCGGTCGCATTGAGGGACTCGTGCAACCGCGTTAGCTCGATTGTGTGCCACGGTCAGTGCTGCTGTGCCCGTTCCATCGCCTCGTTCCTTCCCTCAGATTGCTACTTCCGTCCCTTGATCTGATGGCTCGTGACCTCGTTCTGCGAATGTCCCGTTTGTGCGATTTCCTGAAGATTTCTCAACGTCGTCTCGGCAATCGCATCGAGTGCTTCTTGCGTAAAGAACGCCTGATGTCCCGTCACAAGCACGTTCGGAAACGTCAGCAACCGGGCCAGTACGTCGTCCGCGATCACGTGTTGCGACAAATCCTCAAAGAAGTAATCCGCCTCTTCCTCGTAAACGTCGATCCCCAGCGACCCGATTTGGCCGCTCTTCAAGCCCTCGACGACGGCCTTGGTGTCGATGACGGCCCCTCGGCTCGTGTTGATGAGCATGACGCCCGGCTTCATCCGGCTGATCGTCTGGGCATTGATGAGGTGCCTCGTATCGGGAGTGAGCGGACAATGCAGCGTCACGATGTCGGATCTGTTGAGCACCTCGTCGAGCGTGACGTATTTGAGCCCCAATGATTCGCATTCGCTGTTGGGATGCACGTCGAATCCTAGCAGTCGGCAACCGAAACCCGCCATGATGCGGGCCACAATGGCTCCAATTTGCCCCGTGCCGACAACGCCGACCGTACGACCGTGGAAGTCGAACCCGAGCAGCCCATCCAGTGAGAAGTTCCCTTCGCGGACGCGGGCATACGCTCGGTGGATTTTGCGATTGAGCGTCAACATCAAGCCGACCGTATGCTCGGCGACTGCGTGGGGCGAATAGGCTGGAACTCGCACGACCTTGACCCCGAACCGTTCCGCAGCCGGGAGATCGACGTTGTTGAAACCGGCACAACGCAGGGCGACGACCTTCGCCCCTCCTGCCGACAACCGCCCCAGCACGTCGGCATCGAGCATATCGTTCACGAAGACGCAGACGGCCGGGAATTCGTAGGCCAGACTGATCGTTTCACTGGTCAGTCGAGGTTCGAAGTACGTCAAATCATGGCCGAAATTGCCGTTCGCACGGTCAAAGAAAATTCGGTCGTAGGGCTTCGTACTGAAGACGGCAACTCGCATGTTGACCTCCTGTTTCCGATCGACCTCTCAGCAAGCACCTCACGCGGTTCGTGCCGTATCTGGTTTGGTCCTTCAATGTGAACATGGCAGACAGCGACTCCCAATCCAAGCCCGAGCTTCAAAAGACGGGGCGGGTGAACGTCACACGACGGGTACTGAGGTTTCCTCGCCGGTGTTTTCAGGAGTCCTGCCCTTCCTGAAAGGTTTTTCAGCCACGAAGTACTGATAGAGAAGAGTACCGAATTCGAATTTTTGTAACCATCCCGCCACAGGCGATTCAGTGACACACAGACACACACAAAGAAAGAACCGATGCTTCGTCCGATATCAACGGCCTCCAGGTGACCCGCCCCCGCAAGCTGAACGCTAGGGACAATTGGCAGTCGGCTCGACCAGGACAGTGCGGCCGAGTCTCGCCATCCGGGCTTTGTCTTCCCACGCTTTGCAGCGGACACAAGCCACTTGTCGCGTTGCCACACAGACAAGCAAGTTGCCTGGACCACGCCGTGCGATGGATTGCACAAATCTCGCATTATTGGGGGGGGAGGGAAGGTCAGCAGCCCCCGGCGAAGACCAGCATGGCGATGAAACGCCGCCGCTCCGCCTTGAGCGAAGACTTCCTGCTGCAAGTCCTGACGGGATCAAAGAGCGTACCCGCTCGGCATGAACATACGCACCATCACAAATGATAAGTACGCGATTGTTGTCTGTTCACTTGAACCGGGGGCACAAAACTACGAGAGAATTCACACTTTTTCGCCAAGGCTACGGAAAAGTCACCTACAGCAGTCGTACGGTGTGTGCCGATTACAGTCATGCGTTCCGGCCGGTCTCGCGTTTGAAACCCGTGCAGGAACCATCCTTACATTGACGCCCGCAAATCTTCGAAACCGCGATGGGGCAGTTGGGTTCGAGACAACGAGAGAGGTTTCGGGGTGTTTCACATTCAAATTCCAGGTGTTTCACATTCAAAGTTGATGTCGGCCAGCACGAATCTCGAAGCGACGCCAGGCATCATTGACACCGCTCAACGCAATCGGACACCCTCAAGATAGGGGCACAATGTTGGCCGACAATTCCCGTCGCACACCGCGAAACAGAGCTCGCTGGGAGATGTGGCTCCAGCATCTTCCGCTGCTCATTCTGTGCTTGCACTCACCTGTGTTTGCCCAAGAAGAGTCGATCCGTCCCATTGGACAATCGCCCCTGCCCGTGTCAGGTGTTCCCCCGTTGCCGAGCGATCCCCCACCAGACCAGGTGGTCGAAGGCGATCCCCTTGAAGATGACTTTGCCGATCCGGCCATCTCAGACGATTTGGCCATGCCAGACGATTTGGACGACCTGATCAATCTCGCTGA
>CALJUK010000241.1 GCA_937975745.1 uncultured Planctomycetaceae bacterium
CCTACTATCCGGATGACGTTTCTGGCGAGAACCTTATGCCCTGGGTCCGACTCCACGGGACCACGGACTACTACGGGATGGCGATGCACATCAAAGATGTGCCCGAATTTCGCTGCACGATCAATCTGGTTCCAAGTCTGCTGCGGCAGATTGAACGCTACACCGAACACGGAGCATCGGACAGGCATTTGGATGTCTCGCGGGTCTCGGCCGAGGACATCTCGCACGCCGATTTGCAGTATCTGCTGGACAATTTCTTCATGGCGAACGTCGACGGGATGATTCGCCGCTATCCGCGGTATTTCGAGCTGTATCTGAAACGAGGGATCGGAATCGACACCGCCGAGCGGGCTGCCCCGCGTTTTTCGGTTCGCGACATCCGTGATTTGCAGGTCTGGAGCAATCTCACCTGGAGTCACGAGTTGGCGTTTGAGTCCGATCCGGACCTGGTGGCCTTCCGGAAGAAGGGGCGGCCCTGGACCGAATCGGAGAAGCATTGGCTGCTCGACCGCCAGTTGGAGATTCTCAAGCAGATCATTCCGTTGCATCGGGAGCTGCAACAGGGAGGGCAAATCGAACTGACCACAACGCCCTACTATCACCCGATTCTTCCGTTTCTGTGGGACAAACGGGCCGCCCGCGAGGCGACTCCCGGAGTCGCCTTGCCCAACCACCTGGAATCCTACGCCGAAGACGCCGAAGAGCAGATCCGCCGGGGTGTCGAATACCACACGCAACTGTTCGGCCAGCGGCCCCGTGGTATGTGGCCTTCCGAGGGCTCCGTGTCGCAGGCCATTCTGAAAGCCATCTCGAGTCACGGTATCGAGTGGATCGCGACCGACGAGGAGATCTTGTCGGCGAGTACAAACGGCTGGGTCTCGCGGGATTCGCAAGGTCATCTGCGACATCCGGAAATGTTGTATCGCCCCTGGCGGCTGGACGCCGGTCGGGACGACCTGCAGATCATCTTCCGCGATCATGCGATGAGCGATCTGATCGGGTTTCATTACCAGCGCAGCGACCCTCAACACGCCGCCAACGATTTGTTGACTCGTGTGGAATCGATTGGCCGGGCTGTCGAGACTCACAATGGCGGTCGGCCTGCGCTCGTGCCGATCATTCTGGACGGCGAGAACTGCTGGGAGTACTACCCGGATGGCGGCGTGTCGTTTCTAAGGACACTGTATCGCTCGGTAGCCAGCAGTTCGCAGATCCACGGTGTCCGCGTCGGAGAACATCTCAAGGAGTATCCGGCGACCGATCGCATCAGCCAACTGTTTGCTGGCAGTTGGATCTCGCACAATTTTGCCATCTGGATCGGACACCACGAAGACAACACCGCCTGGGATGCGCTGCACGAAACGCGGGTGTTCTTTCGGCGGGCGGCCGAATCGGGCCAGCATTCGGAGGAGACGCTGGAGCGTGCCTTAAACGAATTGTTTATTGCGGAGGGAAGCGACTGGTTTTGGTGGTTCGGCGACGATCACTCGTCAGATCAGGACGAATTGTTCGATCATCTTTTCCGCCGGCATTTGCAAAACGTCTACACCTTGCTGGGAGAAAGCCCGCCACCGCGTTTGAGCGAACCGATCAGTAGCGCGGGAAACCGCGAAATTCATACCCAGCCGACCGGATTTCTGCCGGTCAAAGTCGATGGCCGGCGGACGTACTTCGAGTGGATTTGCGCCGGGCGGTATGTCGCCGGAAGCGAACGGGGGACGATGACGCAGGTAACTGCCGGACTGGTGGAAGAACTCTATTTTGGGTTTGATCGCGGGCATCTGTTTATTCGCCTCGACACGGCTCATGGGATGGACGAGGATTTCGGCGGTGTCTCGGCGATGCGCGTCCGGTTCCAACGGCCCGAGAATCTCGAACTGGAGATCTCTGACTGGAAGGGGGATCGGGCGACCTGTCGGCTGCTTCGGGATGGCGTCGCTGTTCCGTCGGCCCAATGCGAGGCCGCTGTTCAGCAAATCGTGGAAATCAAAATGCCACTGGCCGACTTGGGCCTGGTCTCCGGGGACCCGGTTCAGTTCTCCATCGAACTGACCGCCGGCAGCCATTCGATCGAGCGTGTTCCGCAGGAAGGTTTCATCGACTGCCAGGTTCCCAGCGAGGACTTCGAGTCGATCATGTGGCAGGCGTAATGCGCACGGCGGGACAGGGTGCAACCGTCTGTTGAGGATGAGCCGGGAGATACGGAATGTGTGTCCCGCTGAGAACTCGTACCGCTTGGAGCCCGACGGACGATCTTAGATCGCGATTCTTGTGATCCAGGTGAACTGAACTCGCGTTGTCGTATGGTGGCGATTGAGCGTCGATCTTCCCAGCGTGTGGCGGTCACCCATTCGTGCAGGAGCCTTCTCGTGTCTGAACAGGATCAGAGTAGCATGTCTGAGCGGCTGTGCTTGTCGTCCGCAGATTCCAAGTTCCTGAACAATCTTCTGGACGGAGATTTCGCGCGGCGAAATGCCTGGTTGAAAACACTGCGGATTGGTCGCACCGGTAATCTCGTCGCTGCAGGCCTGGGCTTGCTGGGAGTTGTCGTTGGCCTGTTCGGTGGGCGCCCGGCGGTCGGACTTGTGGCAATCTGTGCTGTTGTCACGATACTCATGCTCGTCCAGTTCGTCTGGCGCGACTTGCAGATCAAGCTCGCTTTGACTGTCTCTCGACTGTCGCAACAGGACTCCGTCAAGCACGAGACGAAGTTGTAGAACATCGCAGGACGCCACACGTCTTTCACTGGCCTTGTCGAACTCAATAGTCCATAAACCTGCCGGCAGGTTGTTGGCGCGGCCCGTTCCCAGCACGTTCCTCTTCCCGCCAGGGTTCCGGATCGATATAAATCACGCTGAAAAACACAGAAATTGCGAGACCTAAGTCGACCGGGCGGTCTCTGTAAAACTCCCGTCTCTCGCCGTCGCAACGCACAGTTCACTGCAGCGGAAAGCACCCGGATATGTCGGAATTGCGAAAAGACCCGGACACCGAGCGATGGGTGATCATAGCGCCCGCCCGCGCGAAACGCCCGATCGACTTCGAGGCAGAACTCCAACCGACGAAAGATGCGTTCGATCCGTTCTTGGAAGGGAACGAGCACGCGACGCCGAGCGAGATCATGGCGTATCGCCAGCGGGGGGCCGAGGACAACAAACCGGGCGT
>CALJUK010000242.1 GCA_937975745.1 uncultured Planctomycetaceae bacterium
CCTGTTCGACAGCAACGAATTTATCTACGTGAGGTAGACCATGACTCACTTTCTCCCGCCGCAAACACGCCGCGACGTTCTTAAGGCGTCGGCTGTTGGCTTTGGACACCTTGCTTTCAGTTCTCTGTTGGCGAGCGAAGCCCAGGCGAACGCGCCGGCTGCTTCGGTGACCGCAGCCGAATCGGCCAATCCACTGGCACCCAAGCCGGCCCATTTTCCGGCGAAGGCCAAGCGAATCGTCTTCCTATTCATGAAAGGGGGACCGTCGCACGTTGACACATTCGACCCGAAGCCCCTGCTCACCCGGGACAACGGGAATCCGCCGCCATTCGATCTTCCGAAAGTGACCTTCGCCAAGCAGGGGAACCTGCTGAAGTCTCCCTGGAAGTTCAAGCAGTATGGCGAGAGCGGCCTGCCGGTTTCGGCGTTGTTCCCCGAAGTCGCCAAACACGTCGACGACCTGTGCATTCTGCGGTCAGTTCACGGGACAAACCCCGCGCACGGTGGAGCACTTCTGAAACTGCACACAGGCAGCGATCAGTTTGTCCGGCCCAGCATGGGATCGTGGGTGACCTATGGTCTGGGGACAGAGAACGCCAACCTGCCCGCCTTCGTCACCATTTGTCCCACGCTGGCTCACGGTGGCGTCAACAACTGGGGCGCCGCCTTTCTGCCAGCTCACTGCCAGGGAACACCCATCGGGAACGCAAGCCTGGCGGCCGTCCAGGCGAAGGTCAAGCATATCCGCAACGGCCGATTGGACTCGGCCACGCAGCGGCGACAGCTCGATCTGATCGCGGCAATGAACCGCGATCACCTCAGCCAGCTCGGTCACAACCAGGCATTGGAAGGACGGCTTAACTCATTCGAACTTGCATTTCGGATGCAGGGTTCGATGCCCGAAGTCCAGAATCTCTCCAGCGAGACAGACGCCACCCAGAAGTTGTACGGCATTGATGATCCGGTCACCGAAGACTTTGGCCGGCAGTGCCTGATGGCTCGGCGTTTTCTCGAACGGGGCGTCCGCTTTGTGCAGGTCACGCATAGCGACAGCGAAGTGCAGTGGGACCAGCATGGCAATTTGTATCAGGGGCATACCAAGAATGCCGCGGAAGTCGACAAGCCCATCGCAGGCTTCCTGACGGACCTCAAGGAACGCGGCCTGCTCGAAGACACCCTGGTCCTCTGGGGAGGGGAATTCGGACGGACGCCAACCGTCGAGGCACCGGACGGCCGCGAGCACCACACCCACGGCTTTACCATGTGGATGGCCGGCGGAGGAGTGAAGGGGGGCTTCGCCTATGGTGCCACAGACGACTATGGCTACTTCGCTGCAGTCGACAAAATGCACGTCCACGACCTGCATGCCACGATTCTCCATCTGCTTGGACTCAATCACGAACATCTGACGTACCGTTATGCCGGCCGCGATTTCCGCCTGACGGATGTCGCCGGCCATGTGGCTCACGATATCATCGCCTGAACGAAGCCGCTGCCGCATTTCATCAGCAGCGTTAGGTTACCGACGGGAGTACGGCATGCTTGCGGACCGCCGAGGGTTTCTATTGGCTTCAGCGGCAAGTCTCGCCGCCGGTCTTGGACGACCGCTCCATCACTCGGGCCTCCTTGCGGCCCAGCGGCCTCCGGTCCGCAACCC
>CALJUK010000243.1 GCA_937975745.1 uncultured Planctomycetaceae bacterium
TAAAGGGAACGTCAACGGAATTTTCGCCGTCTGCGAGCCCAATGCCAACGGTGTTCTTGGCGCGCTGCGCGAGGTGGGACTGGCCGGGCAGGTCAAATTTGTGGCGTTCGACCCCAGCCCGCCGCTCATCAACGGGCTGTCGGAAGGGACGGTGGACGGCATCGTGTTGCAGGACCCGGTGACGATGGGGTACGAAGCCGTCAGGACGATGCTGGCGCATCTCAAGGGGGAACAGGTCAAAGCCCGGGTTTCGACGGGCGAGTTCATTGCGACTCCCGACAACTCGCAGGACCCTGAGATTGATCGTCTGCTCCATCCTGCCCAGGCTGAAGACTAACCCTTCTTCCCGTCTCGCGTTCTCTGGGGTGATCGGCGAAGGACCGTGATCCCCTCGGTCAGCTCAGCTATCTTGGGCCTCGCGGATGACACATCCACGTCTCGAAATGCAGGGAATTTCGAAGCGGTTCGGCGCGACACAAGCGCTCCGCAATGTTTCGCTGCAGGCCGAAGCAGGACGGACGTTGGCGCTCATTGGCGAGAATGGGGCTGGCAAGAGCACGTTGGTGAAAGTCCTGAGTGGAGCGCTCACGCCCGATTCGGGCGAGATGTCGCTCGACGGCTACCGGTATCAACCGGGCGGTCCGCATGCCGCCCGGATGGCGGGCGTTGCCATGATCTACCAGGAATTGAACCTCGCTCCGGACTTGTCTGTCGAAGACAACATCATGCTGGGAATCGAGTCGTCGCGGTGGGGACTGTTACAACGTCGTCAGCAGCGTCCGCGTGTGCGAGAAGCTCTGCGACTGCTCGGGCATCCAGAGTTAAGACCTGCCACGTCCGTATCACGGTTGTCGATCGCGGCACGACAGTTGATTGAAATCGCCCGAGCCCTCGTCTCGGATGCGCGTGTCATCGTGTTCGACGAGCCGACAAGTTCGCTCACACGACGAGATTGTCAGAACCTGTTTCAGGTCATTCGTCGATTGCGTGACGAAGGCCTGGCAGTCATCTACATCAGCCATTTCCTCGAAGAGATACAGGAAATCTGTGATGACTACTGCGTTCTGCGCGACGGTGCGAGTGTCGGGGCTGGTGAACTGGCCGGCGTGACCGAACCACAGATTGTCTCGCTGATGGTTGGTCGCGATATCGACGACCTCTTCCCCTCGGTTCCACACACCCGTCAAGAGCCCATCCTCGACCTGTCGGAATTAACGGGCAGACGGTTTCCGATTGACGTCTCGTTCGAGTTACATCGAGGTGAGGTTCTGGGAATTGCCGGTTTGGTCGGAGCCGGTCGGACCGAACTGTTACGGTGCTTGTTCGGTCTGGAGCCGGTCCGCAAGGGAGAAATTCGCGTTCAGGGTCTCTCGCCGGCCGCAAATCCGTCCGCCAGAATTCGGGCTGGTCTGGGGCTTGTCTCGGAAGACCGCAAGGAAGAGGGCCTGGCATTGGGGATGACGATTGGCGACAACATGACGCTCAGTCGACTTCAGCCATACTCCAAGTTCGGCTGGTTGAACCTAGGGCGTCGCCGAACGGCGGTCCAGCATTGGATGCAGCGGATGCAGGTGAAGGCGCCCGGTCCGCAGACACGCGTGGGAGACCTCTCGGGCGGGAACCAGCAGAAGGTGGCACTCGCACGTGTACTGCACCAGGATGCCGACATCTTTCTGCTTGACGAACCAACGCGTGGCATCGATGTCGGCACAAAATCCGAGATCTACCGAGTCATGGGGGAACTGGCGGCGGCCGGCAAGGGAGTTATCTTCGTTAGCTCGTACCTGGCAGAGTTACTTGCGGTCTGCGATCGTGTCGGTGTGATGTCGCGCGGTCGACTGCGTGAGATTCGACCCGCCGACCAGTGGAGCGAAGAAGCGGTCATGAGCGTCGCAGTGGCAGGGGCTGGAGAATGAACGATTCACTCAGACCCGACGGGAAAACCAACCCGGGCGAAGTTCCTTCGGCAGCCGGTGACGGCGAGCCCGTCATGGCGGGCAATTCGTCGCCGTGGTTCGATTGGAAGTCGATCGCTTCCATTCTCGGGCCGTTTGTGGCGCTCGCTGCTGTCTGTCTGTTCTTCGCGATCGCGGACGCCATGCAGCCGGATGGTGGCCGATTCGCCACGCAGCGCAATTTGCAGGCGAATGCGGTGCGCACAGCGACAGTCGCAGTCGCCGCCCTTGGCATGACGGTCATCATCATCGCGGGCGGTATCGATCTTTCGGCAGGGACAGCGCTGGCGTTGGCTGCGACCGTCCTGGCCTGGTCACTGAAAAACGACTACTCGGTTCCGCTGGCACTTGCCTTCACGATGGGGGCTGGTTGCGCTGCGGGTCTGGTCAATGGAGTGCTGATCAGCGCTTTGCGTGTTGTGCCATTCATCGTGACGCTGGGAACAATGACCATCTACCTGGGCGTCGCCAAGATGATCGCGAACGAGACGACCGTTCGGCCAGATAAGGCGACGCAAGTTCCCGACTGGCTGGGTGGCTTTTTGAGTCTTCGCCCGCAATCGTTGTATGCCGGTTTCCCGCTGGGTGTCTGGTTCGCCCTGCTATTGGCCGTCGCGTTGGCCTGTTTCCTTCGTTACAGCGTGTTTGGTCGACATGTGGTGGCACTTGGTTCGAACGAAGCGACGGCCCGGTTGTGCGGCATTCCTGTCCGGAGGGCGAAAATTCTGGTCTACACGTTGGGAGGCCTGTTCACAGGCATCGCGGGCTTGTACCAGTTCTCCCGCTTGTCGGCCGGAAATCCGACCTCCGGAACCGGGATGGAATTGAGAATTATCGCCGCCGTCGTCATTGGTGGGGGAAGTCTGGAAGGAGGTCGCGGCTCGGTCGTCGGAACACTGACCGGAGCGGCCATCATGGCGGTGATCGAGAGCGGCTGCACTCAGTTGGGGCTTCCCAATCCGGTGCAGGATGTGATTCTGGGAGTGATCATCGTGGCGGCTGTCGCCGTCGATCAACTCCGTCTGCGGGGCGGCGCGGCCTGACGATTCGGACAGTCGGGAGACAGCCTGCGGCGGCGTCTGCTGGCAGCTCGGCGAAACGTACCTTTTTCGGGCCCGACAATCCCGCTACGATTGAAGGGGAAGTGTGAGCACGGCTCCGTGTGGTTGTGGTCGCCCAGGCAGGTGAGCAGTGCGTGGAAAGTCTGGGGATGTGACCCAGCAATGACCGCCAGCTGAGGGTTTTCGTTCGATTCGTGGACTCATCCGCGTCGATCGGTTCTGGGTCGTTCTCTTGCCTCGTCAATCATTCGCGTCTGAACCACGACTGTCCGGATGTCGTGCTGATCCGTCCTGTTGAATCCACGTCATGTCTTATCGCGGTATCAAAAAACTGTTGGGCGAAACGAGCTTGGAGCGGAAATGCCGCTTCTTGTTCGGTAGTGGTCTGATGCTGCTGATCACGGGCAGCTTCTACTTTTACGCCCAAATGACCTCAGGCATCGTCTACGAGCAGACGCAGACGACGGCCCGGCTGTTGGTTTCGCCCATCATTCTTGAAAAACACTGGAAGTGGGCCGAGCCCGAACCGCAGTTTGTTGAAATCATCGAGCGGATGGCGGGCGACCTCAAACCGGTCGACCTTAGCGAATACAGCTGGACTCTGCTGAAAGCCGATCCCACTGAGGCAGAAGGGACCGATCGTCCGTTTGACGACGTTGGTTATGATGCGCTGGAACAACTCCGCCAGGGGCTTCCCGAAGTCACACACGTCGACCGCGACAGTGGAGAGTACCAGTTCTACGGTGCCGTTCGCGCGTCGGAATCGTGTCTGACCTGTCACTACCACAAGGGTCCCGATATCGCCGAAGGGGACCTGATCGGCATGGTCAAGATCACGATGCCGTTAGAACGGACTGAGAAGTCGCTCGCCTGGAACAACGCCATCTTGCTGGCGACGGCCATTATTACAGCGTTCCTGGCGATGTTGGCCGCCTACGCGATTGTCCGCTACGTGATCGTCAAACCGGTGTTACACCTGAAAGACGTCAGCGACCAGATCGCCCGGGGGAACCTGGACCTTCGTGCGGACATTCGCACGGGGGACGAGTTCGAAGAGTTCAGCCACGCGTTCAACCGGATGTTGCGGCATCTTGTGGCCGTTCAGGACGAACTCCGCGAGGTCAACGCCGACCTCGATACCAAGGTGGACGAACTCGCACAGGTCAATCTGCGGCTGTACGAAATGAATAAGCTGAAGGACGAGTTCCTGGCGACCATGAGTCACGAGTTACGAACCCCCTTAAACAGTATTCTTGGTTTCAGCGATTTGCTGACAAATGCGGAAGGGCTCAACGAGAAACAAAAGCGGTTCGTCGCGAACATCCAGACCTCCGGTCAGCATCTGCTGGCGCTCATCAATGACGTGTTGAGCCTGGCGAAGATCGAAAGCGGAAAAATGGAGCGGCAGTTATCGGAATTCTCGATGGCAGATTTGATGGAACGACAGGTCACATCGATGCTTCCCCTCGCCGAACGCAAGAACATCGCCCTGACTTCGGAAGTCGATCCGCAATTGCCTGTGATGTACCAGGATGCCGGCAAAATTCAGCAGATTCTCAATAATTTGTTGTCCAACGCGGTCAAATTCACACCCGAAGGAGGCCGTGTGCACACCTGGGCCCGCTCGGATGGCGACGGAATGGTGCAGATCGTCGTCGAGGATACGGGTGTCGGAATTGCACTCGAAGAGCAGGAGACCATCTTCGAAAAGTTCCGCCAAGGCCGCGGGATACCGGGTCAGCAGGATACTCTGACGCGAGAATACGAGGGGACCGGTCTGGGACTTTCGATTGTCAAAGAACTGAGCCGCCTGCTGGGCGGAGAAGTGCAACTCGAAAGCGAGTTTGGCAAGGGCAGCACGTTTACCGTGCGGATCCCGATCCGGTTGAAGCGAAGTTTTCCGACCTTTGACGATGGAGCCGATCGGGCATCAATTAACTTGAAACTGGCCGATCGAACTCCGGCTGGCGTCAGTTCACCCGGAAGCGAGGAGTGACCGGCAGCCGCAGAGGCCGCAACTTTGTCCCCTGACATCAGGGAGAGTTATTTGCCGACGAAAGTGCGATCCCTGGCCACTGTCAACGCAAGGAGCCGCGCGTGGCGTTTGTGATTCCTGTGCTCGATGTCAGACACGGTGTCGTGGTCCGGGGGGTGGCCGGCCTTCGCGACACGTACCAGCCGATTGTCAGTCAGCTTTGCAATGGGGCCGACCCGATTTGTACCTCCCATGCGATTCGGCACGGATTCGATCTGAACCGTTTGTACCTGGCCGACCTGGATGCGCTGGCCGGCACTGCCCAACAAATCGAAGTGTGGCAGAGACTCCACTCAGCTGGATTCGATCTTCTGGTGGATGCCGGCGTTCGAGACTGCCCTGACGCGACCGAGATTGCCCAGTGTTTCCAGCAGAATTCCCGTGCGAACGCTGGGGACTGGCAGGTGGTGCTCGGTCTGGAAACTCTGGCCGGCCTGTCGGCGGTGCGCGAAATTCTAACAGAACTCGGACCCCGGCATGTTGTGTTCAGCCTTGACCTCCGCGAGGGCGTTCCCTGGGCTGCGTGTGAAGAGTGGCGCGTGACCGAACCAACCATCATTGCAAAGCAGGTCATCGAGGCCGGAATTCGCGAGATGATTCTGCTGGATGTGGCCCGTGTCGGCACGGGCCGCGGAGTCGGAACCGAAGCGCTGTGCGAGCAACTCCACCGGCAGCATCCGGATGTCGGTCTGATCACGGGTGGCGGACTTCGCGATCGCGACGATCTATACCGCCAGCGAATCGCGGGAGCCAGTGGTGTCCTGATTGCCTCTGCGTTGCATGATGGCCGGCTGTCACCCCAAGAAGTCCACGAGTTCGATTCGATCACCACGTAGGAGAGACGAATGCCTCGAACCTGGAAACAGAGCTGGGAAAGTCGACTGAGTCGGGGGACGCGCTCGCGTTCGCCACAGTCGCAAGCCGATCGCAATTCGATGCGGCGTCGCCGCCGCGATTTCCATCTGCGGGAACGTCAGCCGGTTTGCGTCCGCTGCCCGGACAGATGCCGTTCCACTGCCCCTGCCGATTCACGCACGAAACTTTTCTGGACGCGTCGCACGTACGGGTAACCGACGTAAGCCAGCGGGTGTTGGGGCCTGGAGAAGGCGAGCACGTCATACCATACGTTGTCGTCCTCCCGGTTCCATTCCAGAAGGAAGCGTTCTTCGCCACATTCCACGTGGTCGGTCAGCGTTCCGCAGACGATGCCGAAACGGCAACACGCATCGGTCGTCTCGTCGATGATGTCGACAATCCGGACGGCATTCAGCCACCACAGTCCCAGGCGATATGCTGACAGGACCAGGTTCTCACCGACGGCGATTCGGGGAAGTGGCTTGGCGGCTTCCATCCAGGGCAAATCAAACTGCCGCCAATTCTGAAGGGCCTCCTTCGCGGCGTGAAAATATGCCCTACCTCTGCCAAGTTGAATCCGTGTCCGATCCACGACGAAGCCGGCCGGCGGTGTCCGGGTGGTCGCGCCGACATCGGTGTAAGTCAGATGGCTTTTGGACTGCCGTTGTTGGAATCGGCGAATCTGGTTCGTTGTCGGTTTTCGGAAGGCAGGCATCGCTGGGTCGATTCGAGAAGAGAGAATAGGCTAGTGGATGTATGTGGCTGCGTGGGAAATGTGTGAAGTTGACATCTTTACTTTACCTGTACGGCAGCGGTATATTCGATTTAATCCGCAGGTGTTCCCCCACGCGACACCTGCACCCGCCGGGATTTGGGATCGCCGGTTTCAGGTTCGCCACACGAGATTGGCATGCGAAGTGTGGTCGAGGTGCCGTGGGCCCCGATTTCATCTTTTGGAGGAGGAATGGTCTCAATGGCGAGGCTGTTGCGATTGTGTCCCTCGGTTGCTGTTTTGGCCACCATTTTTTCTCTGAGTCAGCTCGTTCACGCTCAGGTTCCCGTTTTGAGCGACGGCAACTCGACCGTCGAATTGGGTGGCTCCAACTCGCTGATCGAGGATTGGATCGTCGATGGAAACAGCATTCTCTACGAACAGACCCTGTTCTATCGCATTGGGACCACAGGGCCGGAGTCTGGCCTGGGCAGTCTGAATTTTCTCGATTTTACACAGACCGGAGCGAACTCGTACTCGGCAGAATATGAGTTGCCAGGGCAATTTCTGCTGGATATCTCGGGATTACTGACCGGCGGTGCCGCGGGGAGTGGGACTTCGACGTTGGTAACCAGCGTGTCGATCGAGAATACCAGTGGAGCCCTGCTGGATCTGTACCTGTTCGCTTACAGCGATTTGGACATCTTCGACATCGACGGTGACACCGCAACATACCAGTCGACGACCCGGATTGACCAAAGCGACACAACCGGAGCCGTGGTCCAGACAACTTTCGACTCGGCATTCGACGCGTTCGAGTTGGGTGAGTACTCCGATCAACTCGATTCGCTACAGGATGATGCGACAACGACATTGAGTAATTCGCCGACGACAATCGGACCATTTGACTCGACGTTTGCCACGATGTGGAACCCCCAGATTGGGATCGGCGCTACGTTTAACCTGACAATAACGCAAGTTGCCAACAACATTCCCGAAGTGGCGACTGTTCCAGAGCCAGGCAGCATCGTGCTGCTGGGATTGGGGGGCTTGGCGTTACTGGTCGTCCGTCGTCGGAATCGCGCCGCCTGAAACGGAACCGATTGAATGCAGGCACGACAGACAGCAGACCAGTCAGAAACAAGGCTGGGCTGCGTCTGTCCGTTGTGCGTGAGCAGCCGGGTCGAACCCTTCCATTCTGACAACCGTCGCGAGTATCGGCGCTGCCGAACGTGTGATCTCGTGTTCGTGCCTCCCGGCGAGTTTCTTTCCCGGGACGCCGAGCGGGCCTGTTACGATCTTCACGAGAACAGCCCGGACGACCAGCGGTACCGGGCATTTCTGGCCCGACTGGCGGAGCCGCTGCAGTCTCGGCTGCCGCCCGGAGCGCGAGGGCTCGACTTCGGTAGCGGTCCGGGGCCAACCCTCTCTGTCATGCTCACGGAGGCGGGCTTTCCCACGCGAATTTATGATCCGTACTACGCACCCGATCGCGATGTCTTTCGCGAGACGTACGACTTCGTGACAGCCAGCGAGACCATCGAGCACCTGCATCGTCCGCGGTTCGAACTCGACAGGCTATGGAGTCTATTGCGATTGGGGGGCTGGTTGGGCATTATGACCAAACGCTGGATCAGCCAGGAGGCCTTTGCCAGCTGGCATTACAAACAGGACCCGACCCACGTCATCTTCTTTTCCGAGGGGACGTTTCGGTGGTTGGCCAAGCGTTGGAATGCGCGGCTGGACGTGATCAGCGACGATGTCCTCTTACTTCAGAAGTTGGAATAACACCCACCATATGTACCCTTACCTGACGGACGATCTGGCTGGAATCGGTGGGACACTGAAAACGGAACCAGAGGATTTTCTCGTCGAAGAAATCCCAGCGTATGAGCCTGCCGGAGAAGGCGAACATCTCTTCGTCTGGATCGAGAAGCGGAACGTCTCGGCCGAAGGACTCACCCGGCATCTGGCCCGCAATCTGGATGTCGATAGTCGGACCATCGGTGTTGCCGGTTTGAAAGACCGGGTTGCCATCACCCGGCAGTATGTCTCCTTACCCGCTGAGTGCGAATCCCGCCTGGCGGCCATCGAGACGGACGAGATTCGGGTCCTGCATTCTGGACGTCATACAAACAAGTTGCGAACCGGGCATCTCCGCGGTAACTCGTTTCGCATTCTGCTTCGCGACGTCGACAGCAATGCCG
This sequence comes from uncultured Planctomycetaceae bacterium, assembly GCA_937975745.1. Classification (GTDB taxonomy): domain Bacteria; phylum Planctomycetota; class Planctomycetia; order Planctomycetales; family Planctomycetaceae; genus CALJUK01. Next base: position 8,826 of record CALJUK010000243.1, read on the forward strand.
CTGCCAGCGCCAAACGAATTCACGAGCGGCTGGTTGCGGTTGGATTTCCGAATTATTTCGGCGACCAACGAATGGGGCGGGACGGAGAGACGTTGGACCTTGGCCTGGCATTATTGCGGGGGGAACGGTCTTCCCGCTCGATTCCACCATCGCGCAGGAGATTTCTCGAACGGTTGTCGCTGTCTGCTGTACAGTCGTGGCTGTTCAACCAGGTCTTGGCCGAGCGAATTCGTGACGGTCTCGCAAGCACCGTCCTGGAGGGGGACGTCCTGCAGGTCACCGCAAGTGGTGGCCCCTTCGTCGCGGAAGACGTCCCGGTCGAGCAACGACGGCTGGATGCGGGAGAGGTCGTCGTGAGTGGCCCCTTGTTCGGACCCAAGATGCGTCAGCCCCGTGGAGTCTCGGCCGAGCGGGAACAACGGGTTCTGGAGCAAGCCAGCCTGACTGCGGATCATTTTCTCCGCCATCGGAAGTTGACTCCCGGTGGCCGGCGACCATTGATGATTCGAGTCGAGGGACTGCAGATTCAGCCCGAGCCGGACGGTTTGCGATTCGAATTCACGTTACCGTCGGGTGTCTATGCAACCACGTTGCTGCGGGAATTCATCAAACCGGCCAAGTTCGAGCTGGAAGTTGACGAGAGACCCGCCGTGGACTATTCGGAGTGACCTTGCGATTTTCTACTGAGTTTGTGAAGTCAAAATGGTTACACTGGTAACGGTAACAATGTCATTTGCGAGCCGCTGCCGACCGACCGGCTGAGGCCGATTTTTCAAGATGATCCGAGGAGACATCTCGATGCACGCGACACGACTGCAGACGCGACGTGGCTTTCTGTCCCAGGCGGCTGCCGGAACCCTGGCGAGTTTGACGGCGCCGGCCTTTCTGCGGGCAGCCGGGACCAACGAACGGCTGAACGTCGCCTTTATCGGCGTCGGCGGCCGCGGTGCCGGAAACCTTAAAACGGTTGCATCGTTTGCCGACGTGCCTGTCAACGTTGTCGCGTTGTGCGACGTCAATGCCCGCAATCTTCAGCGGGCCGCAGAACAGTTCCCGTCGGCTCGGACGTTTGTCGATTTTCGCGATCTGTACGACCAATTGTCCGATTTCGACGCCGTTGTTGTCAGTACGCCGGAGCACACGCACGCCTATGCCACCATGCCCGCCTTGAAACTTGGCAAGCATGTCTACTGCGAGAAGCCACTCACGCACAACATCCGCGAATCTCGGGCCATCAGTCAGGCCGCCGCTCAGGCGAACGTTGCCACGCAGATGGGGACGCAGATTCATGGGATGTCCAACTATCGGCGTGTCGTGGAACTGATTCAATCGAACGCGATCGGTCCCGTGCGCGAAGCCCACGTCTGGGTCTCGCGGGCCTGGGGACTGCAGAGCGAAGAAGAGGCGAAGGCTAACAAGGATCTGGTCTTCGTGACCGATCGGCCCACAACCGCGATGACGCCACCGCCGGAACTTGACTGGGATCGCTGGTTGGGGCCGGCGGCGTATCGGCCGTTTCACGAAGCCTACTTCCCAGGACCAAAATGGTACCGCTGGTGGGACTTCGGCAGCGGGACCATGTCCGATTTGGGAAGCCATTGGAACGACCTTCCCTTTTGGGCGCTCAAGCTGGACGCACCACGAACCATCGAAGCGTTTGGACCGCCAGCTCACCCGGAACTCGCCCCGGCGTCCATGTCGGCCACCTACGAGTATGGCCAGCGAGGCGACATGCCCGCTTGTCGTCTCACCTGGTATCAGGGAACGCACAAACCCCAGATTTGGCAGGACCAGGGAATTCCCCAATGGCCGGATGGCTGCCTGTTCATCGGGGACGACGGCATGTTACTCTCGAACTACGGCCGTCATGTCCTCCTGCCCGAACCGAAGTTTGCCGACTTCCAACCGCCCAAGCCCTTCATTCCCGACGTGCCGGGCCATCATCAGGAATGGCTGTTGGCCTGTGTGAACGGGACCCCGACCGGCAGTCCATTCAGTTATGCCGGTCCTCTCACCGAGGCAAACCACCTGGGGAATGTCGCGTACCGCGTCGGACAGAAGATCGAGTGGGATGCCGAGAATCTGCGGTGCGTCGGGACCCCCGACGCGGACCGGTTCCTCGGTCGTGTGCCTCGCCGCGGTTGGACACTCTAGAACCGGTTTCGACCCCGGTTGGTGGCGAGTCGTCGGCCAGCATTCACAGGACGCAGGCGAAGCACACAGCGGTTTTGGAACCGCTTCTAGAATCTGCTCCCCCGTCCACCGAGTGCTTCGACGTCACCCCGGACTTTACAGGGGGTGGTGGCGCGCCGGCAAACGGCGTCCGGGGCTTGTCATTGAACCGACTTGCTCCGTTCCCTGCGGCAGTTCATAATAGTGAACAAGTTTGTGGGGCTTATTTCTGAATGGCCTCAGTGATCGCAGATTGCATTGAACTGTTTAGATCTCTTCATCAATTCGCACCGTTTTCCATGTCCATTTTGCGAGGAGTTTTCCGATGAAAATCAGACGAATTTGCCGTGGTTTCACGTTGATCGAATTGCTTGTTGTGATCGCGATCATCGCGATCCTGATCGCTTTGCTACTGCCGGCGGTACAGCAGGCGCGCGAAGCGGCCCGACGCACCCAATGCCGCAACAACCTGAAGCAGATGGGAGTGGCGATCCACAATTACCACGATGCCCATAAGACGTTTCCACCCGGCTGGGTGATTCCCCAGTACGAACTCTGCACCGGAGGAGAGGTCACCAGTAGCAACCACCGCTACGTCGCCTACAGTCCCTCCTGGGGAGTCTATCTTCTGCCGTACATCGACCAGACGGCGATCTACAATGCCCAGGTTTTCAACGCGACGCTCGGTTGCTGGACGGGTTCCAGTTTCGTAACGGGCAACTATTCGGGACTCAGCCGTGCGCCGAGTTCGTCCAATTACCTCGGGACGGTCCTCCAGGCCTACGCTTGTCCCAGTGATACACAATTTGGAAAAGGTGTTTCGATTCGCGGTTATGGCCGATCGAGTTACGTCGCGAACCGGGGTAATACCAATGTCTATGGTCAGTCCAGTCAGATGACTCCCAGCCCGGGTGTCTTCTATACCAATTCGAAGACACGTATCCGTGATATCACCGACGGGACGAGCAACACGTTTGCGATTGGTGAGGTCAGCGACCTGCAATTTACCAATGTTGATAGCAGCAGCGTCTGGGAATCGGGTGGTGTCTGGGGAGGGCTGGGTATCCACAAGACGGATGATTTGGTTGCTCGGACCACATATGCGACACGCCCGATCAATCGCAGTTCAGCCGGCCTTGCTCCTTCGACGAACGATTCCGATGGTTTCGGCAGTATGCATGAAGGAGGATGCCACTTCCTGCTTTGCGACGGGGCTGTCCGCTTCGTCAGCGAGAATGTCGACATCACCACTTACGGTCGGCTGGGTGACCGTGCCGACGGATTTGTGCTTGGCGAGTACTGATCCGGCCCGATCTGACAGCAGCGCAGCCGGTTGGCTCTGGTCCGCTCACAACGGACCAACCGCCGGCTGTCTCTCTTGACGCATTGATACTCTTGCATTGAAGGCAGGATATGACGATTCCCGCGCATCAAGTTCGTTTCACTGAGGCGGTGCGGACTGCTCTCTGCGGAGCGGTCCTCGCTTTTGGTTTTGTTGGCTGCGGTGGCGATGACGGGCCGAGACAGTTCAACATCAACGGCAGCGTCACGTACAAGGGGGAACCGCTCGAGGCCGGACGGATCAGCTTTCTGCCAGATGCCGACCGCGGCAACTCCGGTCCGGTTGGCTACGCGATCATTCAAGACGGGAAGTACGACACGACATCCGCAGGAGGAAAGCCTTCGATCTTCGGCCCCATTAAGGTGTATATCACCGGATACGACAACTCGGCCGAAGAAGGTGCGGAAGCCAAACCTCCCCTCTTCGAAGACGTCAAGTTCGATGCGGAAATCGATCCCGAGAAGAAGCTCACAACGCTCGACTTCGACGTTCCGGCGGATGCCAAGTAGCCCGTCGGCTGGGCGTGATCGACCAGACCAGGAGGACCGGGTCTGATCGATCACCAGTGGGTCGATAGTCTGGTTATTCGCCGGCACCGGCTGCCGCTTCGAGTGCCTTCCGCGGTGTCCGACTCATCAGGTAGGCAAACAGGTCGCGGACCTCCTGGTCGGACATCTGCTTCGTCTGATTTTCGGGCATCAGGGAGACGTCGAGCGCCTTGAGGATGTCGATGTCCTCCTTGTTGATCAACGTCTTCTGAGCCTTCACATCCCGAAGTGTCAGCGTTCGAGTGTCCTGATCTTCGATCAAACCGGTGATGGTCCGACCGTCGGTTGTCACGACAAGCATCGTCGTATACTCCTCGCGGATTGCCGCACTGGGGTCGACGATCGCCAGCAGCATGAAGTTCAGATTGTCACGCTCGTAGCCGGTCAGTTTGGGGCCGGCTGAGCCTCCTTCGCCAAACAGTTCGTGACAGACGGCACAGGTCTTCTTGAAGAGCTCCTTGCCGCGATCGGGATTGCCGGTACCCTCTTTCAGCAGAGCCGCCACGCGGTCCATTTCCTTCTGCTTTTCGGCCGGTGTCCCGCCTCGGATTTTGCCCCAGTGCTTCTTGACCAGTGCCTGCACTGTCTTGTCCTGATGCAACGCCAGTTGCTGCACGACGTCTGCGGGAACCCATTCTTTCTTGAGTTTCCACGTGTCGATCTGCTCCAGGAATGGGATGGCCCACTCGGCGCGGCTGGCAACGACACGCATTGCCGTTTCACGCACGTCGTTCTCCGGGGGAAGGCTGCTGTGCATGCGGCCGACAATGGTCGGGCCGATTTCAGGTTGATCGAAGTTCATCAACGCCTGCAAGGCGACCCGCTTGATCGCGTACGCCTGCGGGCCCTGTTCTGACAGCAACCCCAGCAGAGGCCGAACCGCTTGCGGAGCTTTGATTTCGCCGAGGATCTCGATGTAGAGCAGTCGGACGTCTGGGTCGACCTGGCTATCAGCGATCATCGCCGTCGCCCGTTTGATGGCGTCCTGGTTGCCCAGACGCAACGCCAATGCCAGCTCCGATTCGCCCAGTGTTTTCTGATATTCGTCGAGAGCTTTGGCCAGCGAATCCGGTAGTCCGGTAATCTTGCGGCCACGGAATGCTTGCTGCATCCCAACCATCAACAGCTTCTTCGACGCCGCATCGGGTGCCAAAGTCAGCAGTTGGGCACAAGTGTCCAGGTTGGCTTCGCCTCCCGCCATGGCATATCGCTGCATGAGGCGTTCGGTCACTGTCTGTTGAACCATGGGGAGCTTCCAGACGGCTTCCTCCCCGAAGAACGCCAGAACGGCATCCCGATCGCTCACCGTCTTGCTCTCGATGGCCCACCACAAGAGCAGCGGAATGTGCAGATCGGTGAGGTCTTCGTCACGAGCCAGCAGGTTTCGCACGATTGGAAGACAGTGTTCGGCTGGAAGCCGTTTGGCAGACGAGGCCAGTTGCGAGCGGACTTCCGCATCGGGCTCAACCCGAGCCAACTCCGCCAGAGAGGCCGCCACACTGGGAGAGGCTTCGCGACGATCGCCGATCAGCCGAATGGTCCACCGCCGTAGATTCGGATCGGTGTGGTTCAGCAGCGGAATGGCGAGTTCGTCACTCAAACCGACACACAGGTTGATCGTCCAGAGCGCTTCCAACGCGCGCGAATCCGTTTGGCTTAACGCGATCTCCTGCAACTGGGGCAGGAGTGTCGGGTCGTTCCGTTCGCCAAGAACCTGGACGGCTTGCTGGCGGAACCATCTGTTCGGATGGTCCAGCGTCTGTAACAGTTCGTCGTTGGATTTAGTCACCAGATCGAACGGCTTCAATGGTTGGTAGTCGGTCGGCTGCAGTCGATACAACCGGCCGGACGACTTGTGCCAGTTGTCTCTCGGATCCACGTGCGTCAGACGGCTGTCATACCAGTCGGCCAGGTAGACCGCCCCATCGGGGCCCAGCTTACAATCGACCGGTCGGAACCAGCGGTCAGGAGTCAGCACCAGCGGCGCAATGTCCTCGGTCTGGTAGGTCGAAGTGTCGTGGAATAAACGACTGGCCCACACCCGGTTGTGGAGTGAGTTGGCTGCGATGATCGCACCGTTGAACTCCGGCGGGAACGTGCCCCCTTCGTAGATGGCAAAGGCCTGGGTGAATCGTTCGGTCTGTCCTTTGTGGCGCATGTGCTCGAAATAGCCGAACGCATAAGGATTGGTCAGAGGCCCATGCTTGCCCCAGCTTTTGGTGGCGTATTCGCCCTGGGCGTAATGCATGCCGCGCGTGTTGCCGTGGTTCGAGCCGGAGAAGACGCGCCCCTTCTTGTCGAACTCGACACTGAAGGTGTTTCCCCCTCCCTCAGCGTAGAGTTCGAAGACCTTTGTCTCGGGATGATACCGCCAGATGTTCTGACCTTTGAAACTGACGTTCTTGCTGACGGCCGAGCTGACCGTGCCCGTTGTGGTGCTACCGTTGGCACCGTACAACCAGCCGTCCGGTCCCCACTTGATGCTGTTGGCCACCGAATGTGTGTCTTCGAGACCGAAGCCCCGCAGATGGACTTCCGGATCGCCATCGGGAATATCGTCCCGATTCTTGTCCGGATAGCACAGCAGATAGGGCGGGTTCAAGACCCAGATGCCCCCATGCCCGGGTGCCACCGACGAAACAATGTTCAACCCGGTGATGACATCTTTGGCTTGGTCAAACGTCCCGTCGCCATCGGTGTCCTCCAGGACAGTGATCTTGTCCTGTCCGGGAACGTGATTCGGCGGCGCGGCCGGAACCTTGTCGAACACCGCGCGCAGGTACTGGTCGTACTTCACAACTTTCAAACCGGCCGGGAAGGGGTACTGCAGATACTGCACGACCCACAGCCTTCCGCGCGAATCCCAGTTCATGTTGAGCGGCTGTCGGACTGTCGGTTCGGTGGCGACAATCTTCATCTCCAGACCGGAATAGGTCTTGAAGAGTTTGACGGCCTCTTCCGGGGGGGTTGGCTCGGAATCGTCGCCGACTTCTCCCTTACCCGCGAAATTCTTGATCATCTCCTCGACCTTCTCGTTGGCTGCGACATCCAACTTGAAGCGATCTCGCGAGGCGGCTTCCGTTCCCGATGCGCCGTCGGTCGGAGCGGGACGATTGAGACACCAGTAGCAGGCATTCAGCAGAACGTGGCGGAACTGCCTCTGCTTGAAGTCTGAAGGATGTCCCAACGATGTGTAGAACACGCGAGACTTGTTGTATTGGTATGTCCAGGCAACCGGCATCTGAATCGGCTTGCCTTCTTCTGTCGCAAACCCCTGCAGCAGTACCTGGGCCTGCGGGCGGAGATCGAACGATTTATACAGCGAGCCATCGCTATGGAATGCCCGCATCTTGATGCCCGCCATCAGCGGGTGTTTTTCGGCCCGTAGCTGGGTCGTGACATCGGTACCCCCTTTGTTGTTGAAATCGCCGGCATACTGGCAGCCCAGAACTTCCTGGTCGAAGTCGGGCCAGACGGCATGTCCCTCGGGTGGTTCCCCCTGCGACAGGGCGAAACCATGGCTGGAGGTCCGAATGGCCAGGAGCGGTTTCCCGGCAGCGAGGTACTTCTTCAGCAGATCGAGTTGACCGGTCGGCAGAGCCTTGCGGCGCACACTGAGAACGACCAGATCGGCGTCGTTGATGGCCTCGATTCCGGGGAAGCTGTTCGGATCGTCCTGTGACGCAGTCACGACGGTACTGCGAAAACCACGCGGTTCGAGTTCCTCGCGGGCAAACTGCGGTAGCGTCTCGGCCGTCTTGTAGCCTTCCTCCCCGATGAGAAACACAACTTTGGGGCCGTCGGGCTTGGAGCCGTCGGACGAAACCTCCGAAGATTTCTGCTGGGTTTCTTCGGACGCTTGAGTCGCGTGGTTGGGAAGCAGCGCGCAAAGACTGGCAGACAGCATTACGGCTGTCGCAATGAGGCAGCTGCCGGCAAAAAGTTTTCGTTGGAGCATAAATCGCCTCGCCAGGAGTTCCGGTTAACCGGAAAGCAAATAGGAAGAATCCAGGGGGTGGGTTCGCGGCTCGTTCTCGAGTGCGCGGATTCTCAGTTTCGGAAGATCTTATTGTAGCAAAGCGGAACAGGGCGCGGCATCCCTGCCAATTGATTTTTGATGCCCGAACGAGCTCGCGATCAGGGCTGGTTCTTCATCCGCTCGCGCAACGCTGCGATTCCCGCGTCATAAACAGCCGTCACCTGCTGTTGTTCGTCGTCGCTTGCGAACGATGCCTGCTGGACGATGAACTCCCGATTGGACTGCATTTCCTGAAGCAGGGACTCGGCCTGGAATCGCTGGAAGGGGCGTTTGCCCTGGTATGTGACGAAAATGGGTGATGTGTGGCTGAACAGCTCTTCGCCGTATTCGTTCGTCCGTGTTGGCCCTGACGACGGAGACGCACCCGGAAAAGCCGGGGGCGGTGTCCGCAGAGCAAGCCAGCAGGGCTTGTCGATAACGATTCGCTCATTAAGTGTTGCGACAAAGTGCCCCTGTTGGACCGTTGTGGGAACTCTTGCGATGACGTGTCCATTCTGGATCAATTCCAGCTGAGAAAAGTCCAACCGACCTTGCGCGGCTCCGCGGATGTGAACGGCACGTGGTGTGTCGACGGAGACCTCCCCACCGAGAGAGACATTGTCGACCTCGAATTCGAGCAGCGGACCATTGGTGATATAGCTGCGACACTTCGCCAGTTGGGCCAGCCATTGTTCGGGTGTGACGTCCCCTCGGGTGAGCGCGTAGACACGGGAAAAATCGTAGATGAACCAGTCCGTGCCGGTGGAGACGGGCACGCGAAGTCCAATATCCCAGTAGCGGTAGAAGCTGTGTTGATAGCTGCCGTGCGTGCCACCATCGAAAATGTTGTTGGCGTGCAGTCCGCCGGTGAGCCAGTTGGGAATATCTTCGAGGCCCCACTTGTTGTGGCACCAGATGATGGTTCCCCCCATCTCGCGGGCTCGGTCGATGCCGCGGCGAATCGGAATGCCGTCGGTTCCCACATGGGAGATACCGGGACCGATGCTGACCGGCAGGACCAGCTCGGGGATATTGAGCAGCATGACATGGCCGTACCCTTCGTCGCCGGCACCGAAGTTGTGTCGATGTTCTTCGCCGTTGTCGAACTGCACACCGTCCACCGACAACGCGCGCAGTTCGTCTCGCGTGTACCGGTTCGAGGTGTAGTCGACGTCGGCTTCGGCACGTTCGAGGTACGAGACAAAGACAAGGTCGAGACCATCTGCCCGGGCGACCGATTGCAGGTACTGGTCGGACTGGTCACGAGTGACCTGACGGACGTGGACGTGGGTGTTGGCGTTTCGGTATCCGGCAGCCTGGGCGTTGTAGAAGCGGTGGAGTGGGATCCGCAAGGATTGCTCTTCGCGCCCGGTTAGATTGACGTCGACTTCGGATCGTTCGTACTCAAGGCCGGAGAACGCAGCGACGGTCAACTGGCTGCGGGGCAGAGTTACGTCGACAGGGCCTGTTACGACCGACCATTGTTGAATCGAGCTCCCCGATCGCAGACCCAAACCGCGGGACACCAATTCGACAGGCTGTAACAACCGACCGGAAGAATCGGCGATCCGCACGAGCCCTGCAATGGGCCGCAATGTTTCGGCGTCAATCAATTCGATGCGAAGTCGGCAGCGAGGCGTTGTCGGCTCGGCCTGAAGAAGCCAGCAGGCCGTCAGGATTGCGAGGGTGGCGGCCACAGAGAGAGTTCGCATGTTTCGACCACGCTATTTCTTCTCAACGGTCAACAGGATCAGTTCCGTCGACGGTCCGGGAAGTCCTTTACGAGTTTCACTGCTCCAGGCATCGGCGATAACGAAGCGGTATGTTCCCGGCTCGAAATTGTCCGGCACTTGCAATGGAACGTCGACCACATCTCTGCTGCCGTCCACGTTGACCTGCGGTCCCAGGTTGCACTTGAAATGTGTCCCCGCGCGATTGATGGAGAGGCTCATCTGGCCTCGCTTTGCCTCAGGAGCGAAATGCAGTTTCACCGGTACCTGCACGGTCTGGCCGGGTGTGGCTGTGATTTCGCGGGTGGCTGCCTGCAGGTGAAACTTCTGAGGCGGAGCAATCGCCGCTCGGGCGACTGGACTGGGGCGGAAGCGATTCGGTTCCTGCCAGAGAATCTGCGTCAGTGGCAACGCGATGTGCTCGATGACGCGCCCGTCCACCTCGGCCCGTGCCACAACTCGAAACTCGACGACGTCACCGACGTGGGCGTCCGGTGGAGCTGTGATCGTCATAAAGCACTTGTGTCCGAAGGCGGACCTGGGCGGCTTGTAATCGCGATTCTGAGCGACCGTCTCGCTTCCCTGCCATCCTTCGGGCAGTCCTTCGATTCGCAGGTTGATGTCGGCCGTCAAATTTCCGAGGCGATGCGTTTCGATCACCAGGGCGGCAGAAGAACCGGGTCCCCAGATTGGGACGGCATCGGGCCATTGGTAGGCGTGGAAATCGGGTTCCGAGCGTCGGGCTTCCAGGCGGTACATGCTGCGCGGACCGATACTGCCGGATTGCTCGGCCACACGCACCAGATACGTTCCGTCAGCTGGCGGCGTGAAAGTCAAGAAACTGTCAAATGGAACAAACTCGTGCAGGCATTCGCTGGAAAATATCTCGCCATCGTCATTGGCAGCCAGGACCTTTCCTTTCGCATCGCGGACTTCCAGTACCGTGTCAATGGGGGACCGCAGGTGTTGCTGGGCGGTGACTGCCAAGTCGATTGCCTCGTCTTTTGTTGCTTCGATGAGATACCAGCCCGCGTCACCCCGGTTCAAAAATCGACCGTACACAGCAGATGGCAAGGGGAGAGGAAGCGGATTCTCGGCAGACGATCCCGTCGCAGTGGGTTGTTCGGGGACGTTGCCACGCAGCAGTGGCAGTTGACAGGTGTTGGGAAGTTCCGGGGGAAGACTGACGTATTGGACGGGGCCCGGCTCGTCGGTGATGAAAACTTTCGTTGTACTGCCAGGTGGAACATTCGGGCCGGAGAATTCAACGGTGACTGTCTCTCCCCGCTGGCCTCCGGCAGGAAAAACGGCCGCGGGGTAAGGAACCTCGCCCATTGTTAACCGGTAGATCATTCCCGGATCGCCGCCGTATCCCATGCCGCTGACTCGGGCGATGTACTCTCCATCCGCCGGGACGCGAAACTCAATGAGCGGATCGAGTCCGAGTTCGTCACCCGACTCGGCCAGACTGCGGCCTTCCGAATCGCGAAACTCGAGTGAGGTGTGAGTAAAGTTGCCTCCCCTGCCGTTGTACTCCATCGCATCCAGCCCGTGGCTCATGACGGCCAGAACAAGAGACTGGCCGGCGGAGGCCTTAAAGCGGAAGCAGTCCTGGTCCAGGGCAGGGGCGACACGTCCGTTGGCGACGACGGGGAGTGTGACCTGATCGGCGTCCGACAGTTCGTTGTTCTTGTCGGTTTCGACATGTTCTGGAAGTGCCCCGACAAAGAACCAGCGGAAACTGGTCAGGCCCGCCACGCCGCCGACCACCCGAATCATCCGCCGGCCGGGAATTGCATCGGGCGCGATGACCAGTGTTGCAGTGATCGTCCCCTGGCTTGCATCGAACTGATCAACACGGATTCCCGGAGGACCGTCGATGATCAAGCGGGTAGCCCCCACAAGGGAATTGCCGTTTCCCGTGAGCTTGATCTCGACAGTTTGTCCGGCCTGGGCGCCAGCCGGATAAATCGAGTGCAGGACGGCGTCGTGATAGTCTGGAGCGGCGTCGACTGCGGTCACTGAAAAGGACAACGTCGAGGCGAGCACAAACAGACACGAAACCACGATGCGCATGGCAGAACCTTCGCTGGATGTCACAAGCAGAACCGGTCCACTGTCGCGACAATTAGACAAACATCTCGCGGACTGGGTGCCCGTTGTCGGTGGTCAGAATCGGACGGCCGTCAATGTTGTGGGAGAGTTTGTTTGAGGCGACACCCAACGCGGAGTAAATTGTCGCAGCCAGATCGTGATGACTGGCGGCGGAGCCCACGACCTGGGAGCACTTGTCGTCGGTTTGACCGTGTACAAAACCGTCCATCTTCATTCCGCCACCGCTGAAGCAGATGCTGTTGACGGCGGGGTAATGGTCGCGACCGGCCAGACCGTTCACCTTGGGTGTCCGGCCGAACTCGCCCATGCAGATGACAAGCGTTGTCTCCAGCAATCCTCGCTCAGCCAGGTCTTCCAGCAACGCCGAATAGGCCTGATCCAGCTTGGGGAGCAGGGGCGTTTCCAGCTCGATGAAGTTCTTGTCGTGCGTGTCGTAGCCGTTGAATTCGACCGTAATGAACCGGACACCCGCTTCAACCAGCCGTCGGGACAACAGGGCGGCCTGGCCTTCGCGAAAGCGGCCGTAGCGATCACGCAGGTCTGCCGGTTCCTGTTCAATCCGGAATGCCTGTTTGGCGGCCGGCGATGTAATCAGGTCGTACGCCTGATTGTAAAATTCGTTCCGCTCGGCGATGGCACCGGCTGTCTGATCGGCAAGGCGGTGGAAGCGGTCCAACTCGGCCAGCATGCTCCGGCGGCGCTGTGTGCGATCTGCACCGACAGACGACGGAATGGAGACGTCCTCGATCTCGAAGTCCGCCGCATTCGGATCGCTCTTGATACGGAGCGGATCGTAACCTGAGCCCAGGAAGCCGGCGTGATGATACTTGATGTTACCGGCGGACAACTGCACGAAGGGAGGGAGGTTGTTGCGCCAGGAAAGCTGTTCGGAGACGACCGAACCGTAGCAGGGATGAATCACCGAACCGACCGGCTCGGCGTTCACGTCAGGGACCTGAGGGTAACCGGTCAGCATGAAGTGACACGCCTCGGCATGCTGTCCGCCGGTGTGAGCGATGGTCCGGAGTTGTCCAATCCGATGCATTTGCTGCGCGACGCGTGGCAGATGTTCGCAGACCGTCAGTCCGGGGACCGAGGTGGAAATTGGTTTGAAGTCGCCCCGGTACTCGCGCGGCGCATCGGGTTTCATGTCGAATGTATCGATCGTGCTCAGTCCCCCGTCACACCACAGCAGAATGCAACTGAGGTTGTCGGTCGTCGTGCCGGCGGCCTGTGCACGGGATTCGAGCAGTGTTGCCAGTGAGAGTCCAAAGAACGGGAGGCTGCCGACCTTCAGGAAGGAACGCCGGTGCAAACCGTCGCATCGCCGGGATGGTTGCTGCGCGTGGAGTTCAAACATTCGCCAGTCCTTTCGCTCGCCCAACTCGGGCTATCATGGGCAGCTTTGTTCGATCCGGTCTCATCGTTCGGTGTTCTTGAGAATTCGCTGTCTTGGCTGTTCGACAGTCGCCCAGGAGATCGATTGGCTTCGGGCTGTGTCAGTGGTTGAAGACAAATTCGGTCGAGTTCATTAGCGTCCAGAGAAGGTCTTCGAAGTTCTCCTGCCGGCTTTTATCGTTCTTGACGAAACGCTCGGCTGTTTTCAGTTCGCTGTCCGTCGCGGGTCGACCAAACGTCGCCAGGTAAAGCTCTTGGATGATATCGGCATCGCTTCCGTCGGCCTTGATCAGTCGGGCGATACGACCGTTGCCAGCGGAAATCTTCGCGGAAATGTGCGGGCTGTTGATCAAGTGCAGCGATTGTGCCAGGTCGGGTGACTGGTCGGTGGCGCATTCGCATGGTGTGCTCCGCACAGAACGGCCGAACGCGTCCAGAAAATACGACTGCACGGTCGGGTCTGGGACTGACAAAGCACGCGTGCCGACAGGGAGGCCTTCGAACGAGGTTGTCGTCTCCGTGACATCGTTGATGGCGTCGAGGAAGACGGCTGCCTGCAGCCGACGAAACTGCCGATGCGTGTAGAACATGCCATCGATGTCGACTTGCGGATTGGCGGCAGAACGAAGTTGGTACACGCGCGAGTTGCAAATCAACCGCAGCAAATGTTTGACGTCGTGACCGTGTTCCTTGAAATCGGTCGCCAGTCGATCAAGCAATTCCGGATGCGAGGCGGGATTCGTGGCCCGCAAGTCGTCGACCGGTTCGACCAGGCCCCGGCCCATCATGTAGGACCAGAAGCGATTCGTGAAGTTCTTGGCGAAATAGGGTTGTCGGGGCTGGTGATCCAGGCGGCCAGCTCGACACGCACGTCGCCGTCACTGTCTTCGTCGGTCTGGAGTTCATGACCGAGCGCCTTGGGTGGCACCTTCATTGCGACGCGGCGGTCCTTGTTGGGTTTTGAAACGGATCGCAGAATCTTTGTCCCACCGAAGCGTGCGGCATCCTTGTTGTCCTTCAGCTCGATCCGCGTGAAGGCGTTGGCCAGACCGTAGTAGTCTTCCTGGCTCCAGACTTCGTAAGGATGGTGATGGCAGCGGGCACACGTCAGGCGAACACCCAGAAAGAGTTGTGAAGCGGATTCCGCCAAGTCGGCTGGCTGTTCGTCGATGTAATAAAATGCGGTGGCCCCGTTGGTGTAGAGACTTCCCGTGGCGGTGAGCAGTTCAGTGACGATGCGGTCGACGGGCCAGTTTTCTCGGACGGCATTTTTGACCCAGCCCCAGTAACTCCAGAGTCCCTTGTCCCCGACATAACGGCGGTGAACTCGCAGCAGGTCGGCCCAGCGAGAAGACCAGTACTCGTTGTACTGGCTACTACTGAGCAGTTCATCAACGATCAGAGATCGCTTCTGGGGATTGGTGTCCGCGACGAATTTGCGAACTGTTTCCGGACTGGGAAGCCGGCCGACCAGGTCGACGTGCACTCGCCGACAGAATTCGAAATCGTCGGAGAGTTCTGCGGGACGCAGATTCAGCTTATCCCATTCCTTCGCGACCAGCTCGTCGATGAAGTTGTTGGCCGCGAAGTCGACCGACTGGCCCGGATTGTCGTAGGGAATGGTCACAGTGACCGAATTGACACTCCCCATGAACTGGATCGTGACGGCTGTCCGGCCGGAATTGACGGGGGTGATAACACCCGCGGGCGAGACAGTGGCGTAGGTTTCGTCGCGGACTTCGTAAATGGCCCATTCGGTGACGTCTTCAACCAGGCCGTCGGACCAGACGGCTTCGACGCGGATGTTCGCCTGACTGCCGGGATTGAGGACGACATCGTTGCCGTTGAGTCGAAGCGACTCGACATGCAGCTTGAAGTCGGCCGCCGGTTGCGCCCCGTCACTGATCCAGCGGTTGAGGATTTGAAATGCCGGGTCGTCAGTCGAGAGTCGCTTCCCGCCGCCGTGCGGAGCCAACGCCAGTGGTTCCCTCAGCAACAGACTCTGCATCGGTGCCGACGAAA
>CALJUK010000244.1 GCA_937975745.1 uncultured Planctomycetaceae bacterium
TGTTGGCCTACTGGCTGATTCTGGACCATCCGTACGCGACAATCACCGGCAACGATGGGAAGTTCACCATCGAGAAACTGCCGGCCGGCGAACATTCTTTCCGCGTCTGGCAGGAGAAGGCCGGCTATCTCGACCGAGCCTTGAAGGTCACAATCAAAGATGGCGAGACAGTCGACCTGGGTGCGATTCGCGTCCCGGCTGCCAAGTTCGCCAAGTAAACCTTGTCCAGGGCGTCGTGTCACGTACTGGCATGGAGTCGACCGCACGAAGTCTGCGGATTTCGTGCGCCTCCATGGAACCGTACGTGATATCGACTCGTGTACAAAGCCGTCACCTGTGCGCCGAACGGCGTTGTCGAGATTGCCGCAAAGAGAGCGTTCTCGGCCGTGACTCGGTCGGACGTTTGTTCGGGCGGCCGCTTGACGATTCCATTCAACGATTGTCTGATTCATCGCCGACATGAAGCACCAGTTTGGAGTTTTGATGCAGCTGTTTGTGCTGGCGATCCTGCCGGCACTCATCCTCTGGCAGTTGACGTACGGAATTCCACTGATCGTCATGCCGGCGTCGCTGCTGGTGGGAGTCATCATCTTTTGGATTGGTCAGACCCTGCGCGAATCGTGAGTTGGCCGAGCTGCAGAACGGCCGCGCTCCTGGCCTGGCTGCTGCTGTCGGGAATTTTCTCGCAAACGCTTTTCGCCCAGGTCCCCCCGCCAGCCAGCGAGTTTCGCGAACAACTGCTGCTCGACACCAGTAGCACGGTCGCCAAACGGCTGGCAGCCGTCCGCGACTATCTCCCCGAAGGAGAGTGGGAACAGGCGATCCGGATTATCCGTCAGATTCAGGCTGATCACGGCGAGAGCATTGCGGCCGTCTCACCCGGCCGATACGTCAGCGTCACGCAGTACTGTCAGCTGCTGCTGACAACGCTCCCCCCGCAGGCGTTGGCGTTCTATCGTGCGGAAGTCGATCCCCAGGCAGTGGCCCGATTTGAAGAAGCCGTCAAGAGTCGAGATCGAAGCCGGCTGGTCGAACTCGTCCACGACAGCTTTGCTTCCAGTGTCGGGGATGATGCCCTGCGGACTTTGGCCGAATGGTCATTTGAAGCGGGGGACTTCGCATCGGCCCGTCACTACTGGCGGCAGTTGCTTTCCGCCGAACAGGTTCCGCAGCCGGGGACTGTTCCCCAGGTGGCCCACTACCCCGACAGTCCGATTGAGCCGGCGGAGATTCTCGCGAGGCTGGTCCTGTGCTCGATCTGCGAGGGAGACCTCGCGCTCGCGGAACGCCAACGGGAAGTTCTGTCGACGCGATTTCCGAATGCGGTTGGCGACTTCGCGGGACAGAGTCAGAACCTGGACCAGGCGCTGCAAACACTGATTGCGCAGGCACGCAACTGGCCAACGGAGACCGTCCCGGCTGACTGGCGGACTTTCGCGGGCAACTTTCAGCGGAACAGCCGTTGCACCGAGGCGCTGGAACTGCAGGAAAGACGCTGGAACAAGCCGCTTCCGCTGACCGAAGATCTCCGCCGCTCGTCTGACAAAGCCGAAGCACCATTGAGTTTTTACCCGGCGGTCTGGAACGAGCGTGTCTTCATCGCGGGCTCCGATCGGATCCTGGCCTACGACCTTCAAACAGGTCAACCCGCCTGGCCGCGCGAGATGCCGGCCGATGACTTTCCCGACGACGGGCCGGCTGATGCGATTGAACGTGCGATCTCGGCAGCCACGATCTACCCGACGGGTGTCGACTTGCCGCTCCCCATTCCCAACCGTCCGGTCACGGGCATCCCACGTTACACGGTTACCATTGCCGACGGTCGCCTGTATGCGCGGTTGGGCTCGATTGTGACAGTTCGCTCGCGGCACGAAGTCCGCCGACTGGACAGCGAACTGGTCTGTCTGGATGTGCGATACGGACAGGGGCGGCTTGTGTGGCGGCGCACCGCGGAAGAACTCTCAGAGAATGATGCGGCCTTGGCGTTCGACGGTTCTCCTCTGGTGGACGGGACGGCCGTGTATGCGATCCTGCGAAAGAGTTTCCCCGATGCGGGTCTGTCGCTGGTCTGTTTCGAAGCGGAAGACGGCCGCCAGCGGTGGCGAAAACCGATCTCGTCGATCCTGTCCAACGGCGATCAAAGCGACAATGCGACAACACATCCGTTTCTCACACTGGCCGGGGACCTGCTCGTTGTTTCGACCGATCTCGGGGCGATCGCCGCTGTGTCGCGGTATGATGGCCGGTTGCAGTGTATCGCGACATACACCCGGGGAGAAGATGTGCCGAAGCAGCATCGGGGTGATCCACGGCAGTACGGTGTGACTCCCTGCCTGGAACACCGGGGAACGCTCTTCTGCGCGCCGGACGATGCGGACGGCATTTTCGCGCTGTCGGCGGCCAATGCCCAATTGCTCTGGAAACGTGACCTGCCGGACAAAATTCGCCACTTGCTCGCCGCTGTCGACGACCGGCTGGTCGTCGCCGGCAACCAGCTGTGGTGTCTTTCGACCACGACGGGGCGGGTTCTCTGGAGAGTCGGCTACGACGATGTCGAAGCGTATGGCCTGGGGCGGGGTCTGCTGGTGGGAGAGAACGTCTATTGGCCGTTGCGAGATCGCCTGTTGATCGTCAATGTGGTCAACGGAGCGATCACTCAGGAGGTTCCACTGGGGACACTGTACGATGCGACCGCTGGTAATCTGGCCTGCGCTGACGGCTGCCTGTTGATTGCCGGCCCACGGCGTTTGACGGCATTGGGTCCTTTCTCACCACGGCAACCGATGCTCCCAGGCGTCAAGCCGGCTGACGAGGCCGCGCAGAAGTCTCTGTGGCTGACACGGCGGTGATTGCTTCTGGAGCGGGCAAAGCGGATTTGACTTTTGCCCGTCCGGCTGCGGAAGATGGACTCAGAGCGTCTGATCTTCAAAACGTGTCTGACAGTGTTGACCGAACCGACCGCCGATTGTGACCGGTCGGCGGAACTGTGGCTCAATCGAAAGTCCTCTCCGTGTCCGAACATCTGCCCGACCAGGGTCTCGAAACGACCGCCGACCCCGACGACCTGCAACTGGTCACCCGCTTGTCTGCCCTGTTTCCGCAACTCCGAGCCGAGCTGCACAAGTCGATCATCGGTCAGGACGACGTGATCGAGCAGCTGCTGATTTCGCTACTGGCCGGCGGACACTGCATGCTGGTGGGAGTTCCGGGGCTGGCGAAGACACTGATGGTTCGCTCGCTGGCTGAGACGTTGGGGCTGTCGTTCAACCGGGTGCAGTTCACGCCCGACCTGATGCCGGCCGACATCACCGGGACCGAAGTGATGCAGGAGGACCGGGCATCGGGACAACGAGACTTCCGCTTCATTGAGGGGCCAATCTTTGCCAATGTGGTTCTGGCCGACGAAATCAACCGGACGCCTCCCAAGACTCAGGCCGCTTTGCTGGAAGCCATGCAGGAACACCAGGTGACGGCCGGTGGCAAGCGCCATCTGTTGCCCTATCCGTTCTTCGTCCTGGCGACACAGAATCCGATCGAACAGGAAGGGACGTACCCGCTGCCCGAAGCGCAGTTGGACCGGTTCATGTTTCAGGTGCTCGTCGATTACCCGGATGAGGAGTCCGAGTTTCAGATTGTGCGGCAGACGACGGCAGGACCGGGGGACGCGGTCCGCGAGGTGCTGTCCTACGAAGACCTGGCAGCCGCCCGCAGCCTGGTGCGGCGGATTCCCGTTGCCGACCATGTGATTCGCCACGCCATGCAGTTCGCCCGTTTGACGCGTCGCGGCCAGGACGACACGCCGGACTTCATTACCAGCTATGTCAGCTGGGGCGCCGGCCCACGAGCCAGCCAGTACCTTGTGCTGGGAGCCAAAGCGCGGGCTCTACTTCAGGGACGGACATCCGCCGGAATTCAGGACGTCGAGGCGGTCGCGACACCTGCCCTGCGGCATCGCATCATCACCAACTTCAACGCGGAAGCGGACGGGATTACGCCCGACGGGATCGTTGTGCGGCTGTCGAAACTGATCTCAGCGAATTCTGCCAACGGAAGCAAGCGTGGACGTCTACCGGAAGTATTTCGATCCGCAGACACTCTCTAAGCTGGACGGCTTGGAGTTGAAAGCGCGGATGATTGTCGAAGGCCTCGTCTCCGGGCTGCATCGCAGTCCGTACGAAGGCTTCTCCGTCGAATTCGCCGAGCACCGCGATTATGTCCCTGGGGACGACCTCCGCTACGTCGACTGGAAGGTGTTCGGCAAGACAGATCGTATTTACCTGAAGCAATACGAAGAAGAGACCAACTTCGCCTGCTATGTCGTTGTCGATGCCAGTGAGTCGATGCGGTACAAGTCCGCCGGGGCTGCTGTCTCGAAATTCGAATACGCTCAATACCTGGCCGCTGCGTTGGCGTTTCTTGTGCTTCGGCAGCACGATGCCGCTGGCCTGGTGCTGTTCGACGATGAAATTCGGGAGTTTATCCGGGCCTCGGCACAGGCATCGCAATTGAAGGCCTTGCTGCGAGCGCTCTACCAAAGGTTGCCGGCCGTTCCGACCGGTGTCGGTGTCATCCTGGACGAATTGGCCGAGCGGATTCGCAAACGCGGGCTGATTATTATCATTAGCGACCTGTTCGACTCAGTCGACTCCATTGTGAAAGGGCTGAAGCATTTCCGTCATCGCCGGCATGATGTCGCTGTCCTGCAGGTGATTGACCCGGCAGAAGAAGACTTTCCGTTCGAGGAGCCGACACTCTTTCGCGGGTTGGAAGGGGGACCCGAACTGCTGTCCGAACCACGAGCCCTCAAGAAGGCCTACCAGCGTGAGTTTCGGGGATTCCTCGATTCATTGCGACGACATTGCCGCGATCTGCACGTCGAGCACATCCTGCTGCGCACGGACACACCACTCGATGTCGGCCTGCGGACGTTTGTCTCTGCCCGAAGTGACCGATTGCATCGGAGTTAACGAACCCGGAGTGGGGTCCGCTGTGTGGAGCCTCGGGACGAGAGGGAACGGCCGGCTGATCCGGTCCGACGGAACTGCGTGCGAGGGCTGACTGCGTGCAAGGGCTGACGACTTCTGATACCCCACCCTAATGTGCTGATACCGAAATCTGCCGTTCATGACCAACTCGTTCTCACAACCGGTACTTGCCTTCGGCTTTTTGAGCCCGTGGCTGCTGTGGGGCGCGCTGCTGGCCGGCATTCCCATCCTGATTCATCTGCTGCATCGCCGAAACCATCGCGAGATGGAATGGGCCGCAATGCGATTCCTGCTGGACGCCAGCCGCAAAGCGTCACGGAGAATCCGCCTGGAGCGGCTGTTACTGTTGTTGATCCGCACTCTGATTCTGCTGCTGCTCGCTCTAGCATTCGCTCGGCCGTACATCGAATCGATCGGTGGGGAATTGTTGGCACACACGCCCATGCATCACGTGATTGTCGTCGATGCCAGCTACAGCATGCAGGCGGAGGAGGCGGGGGTGTCGCTGTTTCAGCGGGCTCAACAGATGGCCCGCAAGATGATCGAGAACGCACGTCAGGGGGACGCGTTCCATCTGGTCCGGATTTCCAGCCTGCCACCACAGTCGATCGTGTCCCGTGCCTCGTACCGCCGGGAAGCTGTCCTAAGCGAACTGGCCGACCAGAGTCCGACGGACGAGCGGGGCGATCTGCCGACCACGCTGGGGAAAGTGCTTCAGCATTTGGAGGAAGGTCCTGCCATTGGTCGCCGACAGGTGACCATTCTCAGTGACTTTCAAGTCGGCCTGTGGTGGCCCGATTCGACGGACGAGCGGCAGCGAATTCGCGATCTGCTCGTCGAGCTGGATCGCCAGGCGGAGGTGATTTTGGTCGATCTGCATCCCCCCGAATCGCAGAATCTCGCCGTTCTCAGCCTGGAGTCGACGGCCGAACTGATCTCCGTCAATCGACCGGTCAAACTGGCGGCCGTTGTTCTCAACGACAGTCACACGGCACGCAACAATCAGCCTGTGGACCTGCTCGTAGACGGCCGGTTGGCCGAAACAGTGACTGCGGATTTGCCCGCCCATCGGGAAACCATCGTCCGCTTCGAACAGGTTTTCCCCGGTAGTGGCGAATACGAATTGCAGGTCCGCATCGCGGACGCATTTCTGCCACGCGATAACTCCGCCCTGATGGCAGCCCCCGTCCGCGAAGCCGTCAACGTCCTGCTTGTCAACGGGCGGCCCGACGGCCGAAAGATGCACCAGGCGACCGATTATCTGCGGCTGGCGTTGGCACCGACGCCCGGCGACGAGCGGGGAAACCTCATTCGCCCGACGGTCATTGCCGAGGGAGAACTCCCCGAGAGCGACCTCTCCCGATTCGATGTCGTCTTTCTCTGCGATGTCGCTTTGGTGACGCCGGCTGAGGGACAATTGCTGGATCGCTACGTGCGTGGCGGGGGCTCGTTGATTATGACAGCCGGGCCGCAGCTACAGTCGGATGTCTATAACCGCGTGCTGGGGGAAGAATTCGATCTCATGCCGGTGCAACTGGGTGACCGGATCGAACTTCACGCGGACAACTTAGAGGGCCTGACTTTTGACCCGGGCGATTATACCTCGCCGATTGTGGCGGCCTTCAAAGGGAATCCCTTTGCGGGACTGACGACAACGCGGATTCAGGGCTACCTGTCTGCCCAGATTCGTGAAAGTGACGACGGGACGACGCAAGTGCCCCTGCGGTATTCGAACGGCGAGATCGCCATCGCCGAGAAAACCGTCGATCGTGGCCGATCGATCTTCCTGACCACATCCGTCGATCGGACCTGGGGGACATGGGCCGTCTGGCCGAGCTTTGTCCCAATGATGAACGAACTGGTCCTGCACGCTGTCTCTGAGGAGTGGAAGCAGCGGCAGATCCGGGTGGGTGAATCCATCTCGGCGGTATTTCCAAGTATGACCTACGGAATGCCCGTTTCGATCAAGAAGCCTGACGACACGTCCGTCTCGGTTCCGCTGCGGGAAGTCGGAGAGCAAACCACAGTCAACTTTACCGACACACCGAAGAAGGGCTTTTACCGGATGGAACTGGGCCATCCGCTCAACACTCGGCAGATCTACGCGGTGAACCTCGACCCCGCGGAGTCCCGTTTGGAGGCGGTTCCCCCCACAACCATGTCCGAGGGACTGCTGGCCGGGACGAATATCTCGTTCCGAGCGGATTGGAAACCGACGGGCGAGGCCCCCACCGGCAACTCGGCGGCTTCCGTACGGGGCGGACTGTCGAGCAAACTGCTGTTCGCTGTTCTCGGATTGTTGCTGGTCGAACAACTGATGGCTTGGCGGTTCGCTGTCGGGCTGGTTGGACTGGTCATTCTGGCAGGACTTTCGGCCGTTTTGGGGACGGTTCATTCGCTGGAGGGCTTTTCCACAGGGGTGGGGATCCTCGTCGTCGTCGGAATGGGAATCGCCTTCTGGACGTTCCGACGGAGCGCCGGCCGATCCTGGCGGGGTCGCACGGGCGGTGCGTAAGCCTCTTTAGCAGCGAAAGTTACACAGACACGGCGTTCGCGACTTCGGGCGAGCGAACCCGGCCGGCGGGCTCGTGTCCAACCAGCACCGCGGACGACATGTTGCCTGGTCTTCGTTTGCCCGAGTTTCCGCTTGGTTTGCCGGTGTTGCCGATTCGCATCGATTCGCACTGATCGTTACACGTCAAATTGCCGACGCGTGAATCCGGTTTCTGGCCAGAACCAATCCAATTCGCTCGTTTTCGCTGCAATGAACGACTAGAATCAGCGAAGTGTTCTCGATTGAGGGTATCGTGTCGCGTGTCGGTGGCGATGTCGACGGGCTTTTGTCGTCGGGAAGCGCGGGTTCGGCGATGCTCCATCCGCTGGGTGAGAGATGCTGTCGCCGGGAAAGCGGTTGGGCACAGATTCGGCCGACAGTGCGGCCAGTGAAAACAGTCGATAGTTGAGGATTCGTCGTGGCGACTGCAGAACAGATTCAGACCGAACGGACAACCTGGAACGGCGCCGAGATCCTGGTGGAGGCGTTGATCCGCCAGGGCGCTCAATACGTGTTCGCCTATCCGGGCGGTTGCAGCATGCCCCTGCATCAGGCTCTCATCAAATCGCAAGATCGCTTGCGAACGATTCTGCCGCGTCACGAGCAGGGGGGAGGCTTTGCCGCGCAGGGTGTCTCCCGCTCGTCCGAACAGGTGGGCGTCTGCATGGCGACCAGCGGTCCGGGTGCGACCAATCTGGTGACAACAATTGCCGATGCGAAGATGGACAGTGTCCCAATGGTGGTGGTCACCGGTCAGGTGCCACAGGCCGTCATCGGTTCGGACGCCTTCCAGGAAACGCCCATCGTCGAAGTCTGCCGGGCGATCACAAAACACCACTACTTGATTACGTCGCTGGAGGATGTCCCTCGCATCGTGAAGGAGGCGTTCTTCGTCGCGCGGACAGGTCGCCCCGGTCCAGTGCTGATCGACTTTCCCAAAGACGTGCAGCTGTCCCTCCAGGATTCGATTCCCGATTTCGACCCGCCGATGGATCTGCCGGGTTACCATCCCGAGGTTCGCTGTGCAGCGCCCGAGCAAGTCCGACAGATCATCGCGGCCATCCGACGTTCGAAGCGACCCGTGCTGTACGTCGGCGGTGGCTGCATCAATTCCGATGCCAGCGACGCCCTCCGGAAGTTTGTCGACCGGACCGGTATTCCCGTGGCAATGACGGTGATGGGACTGGGAACCTTCCCAGGTGACCACCCGCTGTCGCTGCACATGCTCGGCATGCACGGAACAGCCTATGCCAATTTCGCCGTCAAAGATGCCGATCTGGTGCTGGCATTTGGTGTGCGCTTTGACGACCGCGTGGCGGGCAAGCTGGAAGAATTCGCGAAGCACGGGAAGATCGTGCACGTCGACATCGACCCGTCAGAAATCCACAAGAATAAGATCGCCCACATTCCAATCGCCGCGGACGTGCGCAAAGTCTTCGAAGCCCTCACGCGTGAAATTACGTCCGACGATGTGCCCGATCTCAGCGGCTGGCATACCCAAATTGCCGACTGGAAGCAGCGGTACCCGCTCCACTACGCCGATTACGGCGACGAAATTCTGCAGCAATACGCGATCGAGGAATTGTGGAAAACGACCAAAGACCGCGACACTTACGTCACTGTGGGTGTCGGC
>CALJUK010000245.1 GCA_937975745.1 uncultured Planctomycetaceae bacterium
ATCCGCGCGGAACATGGTCAACGCACTTCCGCCAAGTGTGGGACGGTGGGCCCCAGCTGGCGTGAGCAAATCCCATTTGGGATTGCCCAGGTGGGGAAGAGTTTCCGCAACGAGATCACTCCGCGGAACTTCACGTTTCGGTCACGCGAATTCGAGCAGATGGAGATGGAATTCTTCTGTCGCCCCGACGAATCCCGAGCCTGGTACGAATACTGGCGGAATCGTCGATTCGCGTGGTACACCAACCTGGGCATCACGAGCGAGAGGCTCCAGCTCAGGGATCATGACGCGGACGAGTTGTCTCACTATTCGGTTGGGACGGCTGACATCGAGTACGCCTTCCCGTTCCTGGAGGCTGGCGAGTTTGGCGAGTTGGAAGGGGTCGCCCACCGGGGGGACTTTGACCTGCGGTCCCACATGGAAGGAAAATTGATCCGCGATGAGTCGGGAGCGCTGGCGGTCGAGACCAATCCGGATGGCAGCCCCAAGTACCGCGGCAGCGGGAAAGATCTCAGCTACTTCGACGACCAGTCTCGCGAACGTTTTATCCCGCATGTGATCGAGCCAGCCGCCGGTGCCGATCGGACAACGCTTGCCTTCTTGTGCGAAGCCTTCGACGAAGACCAGCAGCCGGACGATAAGGGGGAACTGCAGAGCCGCATTGTGATGCGACTGCATCCGAGGCTGGCACCCGTCAAGGCGGCGGTCTTCCCGCTGATCAAGAAGGACGGTATGCCGGAGTTGGCCGCTGGCGTCTATCGCGATCTGAAGTCGGCCGGATTGACGGCCGCGTTCGATCAGCAGGGGGCTATCGGCCGGAGGTATCGACGCCAGGATCAGATTGGGACGCCGTACTGCATCACAGTGGATGGACAGACCAAAGAAGACGGGACAGTCACAATTCGCGACCGAGATTCGCGGAAGCAGGAGCGAATTCACCAATCCGAAGTGGTCGACGTCGTACTTTCGCGACTTCGTAGCTGATCGTTCTGCCTGTGAACTTACAGGGAGAAAATTCCGTTGTGCTGGCCGAAAAATCGGAAGACTCGGGCTGCCGCTGCGCGAAGTTCACCGGTGTTGAGATGGTCGCAGCTTGACGATCCTTCGCTTTCTGTCGGATAATGGTCTGTGAAGGGCCGATTGTTCGGAAGGGGCGAAACATGAAGTCAATCTCTCGGGCCAGTCAAGCTGGTGCATTGCGCGCCTCGACGGTGCGTGTCTGGATGGCGGCCGTTCTGGCGGCTGGCTTGTCGTTTGGTCTGTCGAGTCCGGCCGCCGCGTGGCACGGGCACCACTGGCATCACGGGCACCACGGGTTTGGTTGCGGCTCGTTCGGTGGTTGGGGTGGATACGGTGGCGGCTTCTACGGGCGAAGCTCGTTCTCAGGATTCGGCTATTGCCGGGGGAACTGGGGCTTCCGGACATCCGGCTGGTTGGGGAGTCCTCTGTTCGGCTATTCGGCGGGTTGCGGGTATTCCGCCTGGCCCGGTTTGAGTCCCCTGAGTGTGAACGTCGGTGTCGGATCGATGTGGACGGGGGGATTTTCGACATATCCCTATCCCGCGTACTACACGCCGGGATATTACTCTTCGCCCCTCAGCTACTCTCCGTGGCTGTGGGCCAACACGTCGACTTCTACACTTGTCTCTCCGCAGGTGTGGAATCTTTCCTCGCAGGCCGGCGGGACGTACATCAGCTCGGGCGTTTCGTTTGGAAGCAACCGAGACCAACTGGCGTCCCGCTTGCGGAATTTGTCCGGGGACACAACGTCCGATGGGACGTTGGACGATTCGATTCCTCTGTACTCGGTGAAGGGCGTTCCTCCGCAGCGCATTGTCGATGTCGGTCAAGCGACTTATTCCAGCGACGTCCTGGCTTCGATTGAACGACCAGCGGAGGCACAGACAACGGCAAAGGTTGTCGAGTGGAGCAGTCGTAATGCCGCCCCGAAATCGGAGATCGTAACGGTCCAGGCCCGCGCGTTGAGCGGTCGGCTGATGTCCGAAGGAGACCGCGCGTTGCAAGACGGTCAGTTCATCAACGCATTTCTGGCGTACCACAAGGCTTCACAGGCAGCTGAAGGCCTCTCGGCGCCCCATGTTCGCTCAGCTGTGGCATTAGCCGGATCGAAGCAGTTCGACAGGGCTGTTCGCGAAATCAAGACGGCCATCGAGCTCGATCTGTTCTGGTTCGAGAGCGAAGGTTACGGAGCCATCCGGAATTGGTTTGGTGCGGAAGGACAGGCCCATCTGACGCGTCTGCTGTCGCAGGCTGGTGAATGGGCGGCCGACGACCTCAACGACAGCGATCGCCTGCTCTTGCTGAGCAGCCTGCTGTTTCTCGATGGTCGATTCGCGGATGCCCATGTACTGGTCGAGCGGGCTCGAAAACTGACACCCGACTCGATGGCGTTGGCGGCATTCCCGACGGTCGAGCCGGCTGGATCGCATGCCGACGCAAGTCCTGCGGCATTTGGCCTCGTCGTCGACGGTGCGTCGGACACCCCCCCCGTGTTGGGTGAAGCCGGCCGGACGCTGTTCCCAATTCCACCGGCGCCGGCCCGTGTGCTTGACGCCGGTTCGGTGGCAGGCAGCGGACGGGAAGCGGGTGGATTCGTTCCGCCAGAACCCGAACCGGCCATTCCGCGGTTCGAACAACCGTCACAAGCGGTTCAACCGGTCTCTTCGGGGCCCGAGTTCCCCTGAATGGCGGTCGGCCGAGACACCTCCGCAGACAGTGCTTGGTGGGGGCTGCATAATCGGCACTGATGTCTCCGGCAGTGCCGCGCATTGTCGATGTCGCGCACGATGGTCACCTTGTCCTACCGCGGCCAGCGATGCGTACGTCTCACGGACGAATCGCCCTCGTACGGAAGCACATTCTACGTGAGCCAAGCTCCCGGTGGGCGAAAGTTGGTTTCTCTCTAGCGAGTCAAGTTTATGTCCGGCGGCCGATTGCTCGTGACCCTTTGTACGTACAACGAGATCGAAAATCTGCAGAGTTTGATTCCCGAGATTCACGCACAGATGGCTGAGGCCCATGTGCTGGTGATCGACGATAATTCGCCAGACGGAACGGGCGACCTGGCGGACCAGATGGCGGCGACGGATCCCCGCATTCATGTGCTGCATCGCAAGGGGAAGCTCGGACTGGGAACGGCAACTCTGGCTGGATTCCGCTACGGAATTGAGCACGGTTACGAATTTTTACTCAACATGGATGCCGACTTCAGTCATCATCCCCGCTATCTTCCTGCACTGGTTGAATGCATGGATCGCGTGGACGTGGGCATTGGGTCTCGGTATGTGCCCGGTGGCGGCGTCGAAGGGTGGAATTTCCGCCGGCATTTCATGAGCCAGGGAATCAACTTCTACGCGCGGTTCTTCCTGGGACTGCGGACCCGCGATAACAGCGGCAG
>CALJUK010000246.1 GCA_937975745.1 uncultured Planctomycetaceae bacterium
GGCCAGTTGAGCGCCGCGAATTGTTCCAGTGGCGACAGCGGCGCCTTCGGTCGTGTTGATCCGTGTGGCTTCACCGAAGTGCGCCTCGCCGACGCGGCGTCGTGCGTAGAACAAATCGCCTCCCGCGTCCTCCCCCTTGAAGAACACCAGGTGAGCAGTCCCTTCCGCATCCACCTGAACCTGCGGTTGCAGGCCCTCGTTCGGGACTCGTTCAAGGAGTACGGGACTTTGGCCGAAGAGACTGGCGGGAACGCCGATCACGACGGCGAAAGTCGCAACACAGAGATGCCGCATTGCAATGCTCCTCGGACGATGCACGACCGGACAATCGTGCTCCCGCGTGAGCATCGCTCGCGAGGCATCACGCTACAAGTGTCCGCATGTTTCGTCGGGACCAGCGGTGCAACGGCAGCTCAGCGCTGATGCATCATGTGCTGCATCGCGTCAGGCGGCGCCGGCTCCAAATCGGCGGACGATTTCCTCGAAGATCGCGCCTTTGGGAATCTGCTCATCGGTCTCCATGACCCGGTCATAAAGGTCGTCGGGCAGCACCCGCAGCGACGTCATCAGTCCCATCAGCGACATCATCACTGTGGCACGCATCCCCTGGACTTCGCGGCGTGACCAGAACCGTTCCATGGCCTCGTGGGTCATCGTCATCCCCTGCATCTTCTGGGGATAGCCAGGGACGCCGTACCCCGGTCCGTGTGCAGCGTTGATCGCGCGCGGCCGACGTTCGAGATTCTCGCGGTACACATCGACCGACTCGTCAGTCCGCATTCGCGGCCCCACGTGCCGCACCATGTGGTTCATCATGTGGTGCGTCATGTGGCAATGGAACATCCAGTCGCCCGGGTTATTCGCGATGAACTCGAAGTCGGTCGCCTGCGCGACGGCGATCAGTTCCGTGTTCCGCGGAATCCACGCCGACTTCGGAATCCGTGCGCCTTCGTGCCCGGTGATCCAGAACGTGTGCCCGTGCAGGTGAATCGGGTGATGCTGTACGGGGCTGAAGTCCAGAATCCGCACCCGGACACGTTCGCCATGCTTGCAGACCAGCGGGGTTGCCATCGGCCGGCGCCGGCCGTTGGTCGTGTGCCAGTTCCAGTCCATGTTCCAGCTGTCAGAGACCGTCTGCATCGGATCGATGCGGAAGTTCTGAAAGATCATGCCGAAATCACGGTCGACCGGCGGATCCCACACCTTTTTCGGGTGAACGATAAACCAGCCGACCATTCCGAAGGTTTCCTGCATGGCGACGTGCGAGTGGTAATAGAATGTCCCCTCCTCGTGGACATCGAACTCGTAGACGAATGACTTGCCCGGCTTGATCGGGTTCTGGGTCATCGTGTCCGCACCGTCGAACTGCACCGGCATTTCGAACCCGTGCCAATGAACGGACGTTTCCTCAGGCAGTTCATTGTGGACGACGATGCGGATGCGGTCCCCCTGGGTGACTTCGATCGTCGGGCCGGGCATCGAGCCGTTGAACCCGTACACATTCATCCAGTAGCCCGGCAGGAACTCGCGTTCCACTGGCTCGCAGATCAGGTGGAACTCCTTGGCTCCCTGCTTCATCTCCCAGGGGAGCTTCTCCAGATCGTTGGCAATGAACGGAGCGGGACCGGCTGCCGCAGTACGGAATCCGGGGACGGTTTTGCCGAGATAGAAGGGGCTTTCCGGATCGTTGCCTCGGGTGGGCTTGAACCGGAAAAAGCCGTCGTATTCGTCCCGAATTTCGGGTTGTTCCTTCGGCGAGTTAGGCCCGTCCGACTGGCTCTGGATGCCTGCCGCCCCAATGCCCCCAGCGCTCAGGACCGCAACGGTGCCCGCCGTGCCGGTTCTCAGAAAATGGCGGCGAGTGGAGTGTTCCGACATGTTTTCCTCCGGACGAGAGCGCGGCTGCGGTCCGCAACGCCGCCACCAACAGTAGCAGCTGGCTCTGCTGGAGCGAGCGAATGCCTGACTGACTTGGAAGACCGGCTGTTCAGCGCGGTTGGGCGACGGCGTCGATGTGACCGGGCGGCGTCGGGTTCGGAGCCGCATCCAGGCCCCCGTGCAGTAAATAGCCGCTGATCAGGACTTCATTTCTACGCCAAGTCACCAAGTGTGCAATATATTGCCGTCGCAAATCGAAGTAATTGCGCTGGGCATCCAGCACATCGCCCCAGTTCTGGCGGTCTTCTTTGTAGGCGTCGAGCTGATTGACGTACGCCGCGCGCGACTCGGGAAGGATGACGGCGTCGAACTCCATCACATGCTGGAGGGCTGTGACATAGTCCTGGTAAACGCGGGCCAGTTCCTGCCGCAGGAACAACTCGGTCCGGCGGATCTCCGCCTGCTGCCGGATCAGGTCCGCTTCGGCCTGCCGGATTGTTCCCTGGTTGCGGTCGAAGATCGGAATGTCCAGGAAGATCTGTGCGACGGCGACCGGCTCGCGCGACTCAAAGTTGTAGCCGGCCCCGCCCTTGACGAAAATATTCGGGATCGGTTCGACGCGTTCCCGCTCCAGGGTGATGTTGTCGGCCTGCCACTTCGCGCGGGCGGCGAGGATTTCTGGACTCTCAGACACGATTCGTGATAGCGCCGTGTCGAAGTCGATCGCCACCTCAACACCCTTGTCGAGTTCTCCGCTCAGCGGCTGCGGCGGCATTTCCATGCCAACGAGGGACGTCAGGATGCCGAACTGGCTCCGGTACATATTCTCCGCCGCGAGCAAGTCCAGTCGCGTTCGCTGAATCTGCACGTTGGACATGTGAAGGTCCGCACGTGTCGCCTGGCCGAGGTTGTACAGTTCGCGTGCGGTGACAGCGACGTCTTCGGCGGACTTCAGCAGTTCCCTTCGCTGGTCAACGATCATCCGATGTCCGACCGTCTCCCAGAAATGGATGCGGACATCGTTGCACACTTTCCACTGCTGCGCGACGCACAACCATTCGGCGGTTCGGGAGCGTGCAAGGTACTTCTGGCGACTCAGCCGACGCTTGTGGGCCGTGACGATCTCCTGCTGAATCTGGGCGCCCTGAAACTCTCCCGGAGTATCGGTGTCGTTCGGAGCGTCGACGAAGATCTGCTCTGCGACATAGAACACCGTCGGGTTGGGCCACAGGCCGGCTTCGATCGCTTTGCCCAGCGTGCCGTTCACCTGCTGCTGAGCCTGCACCAGCGTCGGATTGTTCTGCGTTGCCAGCGACAACAAGGCATCAAGCGTCAGGCCGCCGACTGCTTCTTCATCTGCGGCACGGCGCTCCATTAGCGCTTCCAGTCCCGGCGGGGACGGCGGCAACTGCATCGGCGGCACGAATCGGCGGCCCACCGGATCGTCGTCGGCCGGATGTCCGTCGGGTGTATGGTGCGGGGATCGACCCGGAAAGGCCTTGGGGGCGGGCGAAACCTGTTGCGCAATACCCTCATCGGCG
>CALJUK010000247.1 GCA_937975745.1 uncultured Planctomycetaceae bacterium
GGAACCGGAGTTCGACTGGCGAACATTCCGGACAACTCGACCATCGTCGGTTCGACGATTATTGACCGTTCAAGCGATGTGACCTTCGGAGATGTGACCATCAACAGTCGCAACGCCGCGGGAATTGACATCGATGCCGCCGAGGGGACTTATACCTTCGCCGATGTGACGGTCAATGCACCGGCCGCGGGGGCGCAGCCGGGGATTCGAATTGCCAATTCCGGGGGCGATTTTACATTCGACAGCGCCACGATCAACGGGAGTAATGGCATCGGCTTCGCGCTCGCGGGTAACACCGATGAGGCGGACATTGTCGTCAATGGGGGAAGTATCTCGAATGCGACACTCGCAGCTGTCGACATGAACGGCGGCTCGGGTGACTTCACCTATCTTGGGAACATCAGCAACACCGTCGGGCGGCTCGTGTCGGTTGTGGATGCCACCGGTGGAATCATGACGTTCCGCACGGGGACGGTGACCGACAACGGTGGCGACGGCGTATTGATTCAAAACGCGGATACCACTGTCCGGTTCCAGGGGCCGTTGTCGCTGACCAACGGTACCGTCGGGGTCGACAGCCAGGGGGGCAGCGGCCTCTTCCAATTCAACGATGCGACGATTACTGATGCGTCCACTGTCGGCTTCCGCGTCAACGGCGGAGATGCCCAGGTGATCTACTCGGGTGACATCAACCAAACAGTCAATGCAACGACCATCGATATCAGCAATACGCTGGCTGATAGTGACGTCACCTTCTCGGCAGGGGCCATTCTTGCCAGCAACGGGGACGGCGTGCAGATCACGGATGCGGACGGGACAGTCAACTTTACCGGACTGTTGCAGCTGAACGGAGGCGACGCGGGAGTCGACATCCTGGGTGGAAGTGACGGGACATTCAACTTCGCCAATACGTCGATCACCAGCCCGACTGGTGTCGCCTTTAACGTCGATGGAGGGGGAACCGGCAGTGGAGCCATCGTCGAATTCGTTGGTAGTATTACGCAGGCAAATAACGCTTCGCTGCTGGCTGTCACCAATACCACAATCGACAGCAGCCTGACCTTTGCGGGCAGCATGACCGCCACCGCAGGCGACGGCGTGCAGTACAGCAATGCAGATGGAACGGTCATCGTCAATTCCACCATGCTTCTCAACGGAGGAGATGCTGGTGTGGACATCATCAACGACAGTGACGGGACATTCGCATTCAACAGCGGCACGATCACCAACCCGACCGGAATCTCATTCAATGTCGTGGGTGGATCGTCCGAGACAACCTACAACGGCGATATCAGCAACTCCGTAACGGCCGGCTACAACGTTTCGGTGACCGACACCGAAGGCGGGAGCATTACCTTCCAGAATGGAACGGTTCAATCGACAGGTGGGCTTGGTATTCTGGCGGACAACAACATCGGCGATGTCACCTTCGAGACGATCGACGTGACCTCCACAGCCGGGGCGGTGGGAACGGCCGGAGTCACGGTCACCGACAACGCCGGTGTTATCAATCTGGGTGAGGTGAACGTCGATAATACCGCTGTCCCGGGACGCCTGGGCCTTCTTGCTCGGGACAACTCGGGTGGTCTGCAGAGTTCAGCCGGCATCATCTCGACCTTGGATGCGACAGCCGTCTCGATTACCAATCCAGGCGGTGGCACAACGGGTGTGGATATGACACTCGAATCGATTTCGGCCTCGGGTGCGTTTACCAGCGGCGTCATCCTGTCAGACCTGACCGGCCAATTCAACGTCGCCGGAAATGGCGGCGCAGCCAGCTCGGGCGGAACAATTAACGGAGCCACCGGTGACGGCATCTCGATTACCGATGTCCAGGGTGTCTCGTTGAACTTCATGTCGATCCAGAACTCGGGCGGAGACGGCATCGACGTCAATAACTCGCTGGGTGACCTGGATACGACATTCAACTTGACCGGCATGCAGATTTCGAACTCCGGCGGCAGCGGACTGCTGGCTTCGGTTGTCGGTAGCGACGTGGCAACATCCACGTGGAACATCGGTACGGGCAATGTCTTCAACACCAGCACCAACGACGGCGTGAGCATCTCGTCCGGCGGAGCGCAGTTGATGAACTTGCGAATCCAGGGGAACAACGTCGCAGGTGCCGCCCAGGGCATCGATGTGCTCGCGAATGGCGGGACCGTCAACCTCGATATGAACAGCAACACGGTCAACTCGACCGGCGAAGGCCTGCATGTCCATGCGGCCAATGACGGTGTTCTGAACGCCACACTTACGGCCAATGACCCCGTCACGACGGTCGATCCGGACAGCATCTTCGCGGTTGTCGACAGCTCGACGGCCACCCTGCGTCTCACACTTGGTAACCCCGTCACGCCGGGTGCTTCCGGAAACAATGTCAGCAACGCCTACACGCTGGACAACTCAGCCAATGGAATCTTCCAGTTGGGTGTGCTGCTCACCCCGCCCAGCAGCAACGCGAACAACATCAGCACTTTCGGAAATACCTCCGTCATCGGTGGCGGACCGAACTTCCCCCCGGTCGTCAACGAATCGGGTGTGATCAACCAGGTCGACTACCTGACGATCCCGACCGCCCCGTAAATCGTCTCCGGATGGCTGTCATATTGGCATGCCGGCAGAATCTGGACCGCTCGATTGTCGGCGGAGCCGCCCGCCAGACGCTCTGGGAATCGCGAATGCCGTGCGGAGTGATCAGTAAGGCCAGCTATCGCGATGGTCCCCACAGCTGCGATCGCTCATAGTGGGTCAGCCTTGTCCTGTCTGTTGTGATTGGACGGCTGCGACCATCGTTTTCTGATCTACAGTCCATAAGTTACGTGGGGGTTTCCATCGGCCGACCACCGTAGTCCTTTGGACTATTGTGAAGATGCCCATCCTACACGTATCCTCGTAGTTGGCTGACATTCGGGGAAACGCGTCTCCAGGTTCTCATGCAAGCGTCCTATTGCCACTGAGCCCATCGGGGCGATACGCGCTGTGTTTCAACGTGCACCGATACGCCCGGTGGTGTGGCTAATGACGTCGATAAATAGGTTCCTTTCGAGCTCAGTTGCAGTTGTTGCTTTATTTACGTGTCGGAGACATTGATGGTTACACGCAGACGTGGTTTCACACTGATCGAATTACTCGTTGTCATCGCGATCATTGCTATACTGATCGCACTGCTCTTGCCAGCCGTACAGCAAGCGCGGGAAGCCGCCCGCCGCAGTTCCTGCCAGAACAACATGAAACAGATCGGCTTAGCGCTACACAATTACCACGATGTCTTCACGACGTTTCCGCTTGGCTCGGCACCGGCCGAGGGTTCAAATCCTCTGTATGGCATCGGAAACTGGAAGTACCGCATTCTGCCGTACCTCGACCAGGCGGCCATGTTCAACACAACATCAGTCGGGGTCCGATTCGGGTTCATTTCCAGCCCCAGCGCAGCGACCCTGGCTTGGAATGATTTTCGCGTTCCGGTTTATCACTGTGCCTCCAGCGCCGCGCCAGAGCGTTACGAATATCTCACTGGATACGAGGCCGAGACGCACGATTACGTGGGAATTATGGGGGCGAACCCGGACCACATCGGGCGAGCTGAAGCCGACGGCGTCCGATACAATTCCAACTACGGTTACCTCTACAACACGGGGATGCTGACCGGGGGACAGGCATTTCGCGTTCGCGACTGCACGGATGGGTTATCGAACACGCTGATCGTTGGGGAACAATCCGGAAATCCGAAGTCCAATCTCCGCTCCGATTACAACACGGGCTGGTGCACCGGGTACCGGTCGGACAGTACCGTTGCCCAACACTACGCGACGAACGGATCGACCACAATTGCGGTGCAGTATCTCGGGTGTACCGTGGTCAAGGGAGCGCCGAATGTACCGGACCCCAGTGACGGCAATCAGCCATACGAGCCTGCCGTCCCGCTGAAGTCCTACCACACCGGCGGTTGCCACGTTCTTCTCTCGGACGGCGCGGTGCGTTTTCTTGGCGACAACACCAATGGCGACATTTGCCGACAGTTGGCCGTCCGCAACGATGGCCTCGTGATTGGTGAGTGGTAGTTCTGTCCGTTCCTGTTCCCACTGTCGCTTTTCAACTGGCGAGAAAGGGTTTCGATTTGGTTTTGCTGCGGTGCCACGCTTCGTCCCTGGCCTGGGGGGTATTGTTCTGCCTGATTCTGCCGCTGGTCGGCTGTGGAGGGGGAGGAGACGGCCATACGGTCAACATCTCCGGCAAGGTGACTCTCGCTGGTGAGCCATTCTCGGGTGCCAGCATCCGAATGGTATCAAAGCGTTCGGGAGCGAGTTTTGCGACGGATCTGAACGAATCGGGAGAGTACCAGCTGGAACTGACCGGCGTTCACAACGAGGAAGTGCTGAACATTGAATTTGGTCCCGCGGAGTCAACAAGCGGCGAGGCCAAACTCGACGAAGCTGGAATTCCCATCGGAAACCCGGCCCCTCCCATTCCGAAGAGATACTTCGAGGCCGAGACGAGCGGCCTGACCGTGACGCTCAACAAAAATCGCCAACAGACGTTCGGTTTCGCTCTGGAAAGCAAATAAGCCGATTGCCAGCGGACCGCGGTGTTGGTCCACTGATGAGGACTATTGGTACTTCTTGTCTTTTGCACCGATCCATTTTGACGCGACCTGCTGAAAAGGAGATGTTTCCATGGCACTTAGCCGCTGCAGACGTGGTTTCACACTGATCGAATTACTCGTTGTCATTGCGATCATTGCTATTTTGATCGCGCTGCTCTTGCCGGCCGTGCAGCAAGCGCGGGAAGCCGCCCGCCGCAGTACGTGCCAGAATAATCTGAAGCAGATCGCCCTGGGGATGCACAACTACCACGACACACACAAAACGTTCCCGCCTGGAACGATCGGCAGCAATGTCACATCATTCGGCGACACCGACGGAACGTATCCCGGCTATGTCGTGACTGACTCGGCCAAAAGAATTGGTACCGGTTGGGCGTGGGGCACGTTCATTCTGCCTTATCTCGATCAGGCGACGCTGTACAACCAATTGAATCCCAGCGGGCTGATGGACACCAGCAACCCGACGACGCTGAATTTGCTGCGGACCGTCTTGCCCGTTTACCTGTGTCCCTCCGACTCGCACCCCGATCCGTCGCAAAACAACAGTACCAAAGTTGCCATGGGGGGGAGCAGCACCCCGGTCGCCATCGGTATGTCGAATTATGTCGCCTC
The DNA here is from genome assembly GCA_937975745.1 of uncultured Planctomycetaceae bacterium. Taxonomy (GTDB): domain Bacteria; phylum Planctomycetota; class Planctomycetia; order Planctomycetales; family Planctomycetaceae; genus CALJUK01. Next base: position 5,219 of record CALJUK010000247.1, read on the forward strand.
GTCCAACAACGCTGACGTGACTTGTATCACAGTCGGTGTTGGTATTTTCTGGCGGAACAGCAAGGTTCGTATCAAGGATATTACCGACGGTACATCGAATGTCTTTCTGGTTTGGGAGCGGGATACTCAGCAGGGGGCTGCGGCACCTCCGAAAATTGTCGAGCGGCATATGGGGGCGAACTGGGCCGGTGTTTCGGCTCCCGATTGCTACAACTGGAACTACAACGCGAACCAGGTGCTGGGACAACTGCAGCCGACCTTTGCGGAGATCAATGGGTCGGCTACGCGTGATGACTCCCGCTCACCATCAAGTCGGCACGAAGGTGGCATTCAAGTCGCGATGGCGGATGGCTCTGTCCGCTTCATCGGAGAAAACATCAACCTGACGCTTGCCAGGAACTTGGTGGCGCGCGCTGACGGCAATGCCGTGGAACTTCCCTGATCCCACCTCGAGATCGGTTTGGCAGTCGTCCCTCGGCCCCCGAGGGTGAACCAACCCAGAGCGGATCGGTTTCTCAAGTGTCAGCCTGTCGTGGGCATGTGCCTGTTCCTGATGTTCGCAGGCTGCGGCGGAAATTCGTTCAACCCGCCTCTTTCCGAAGTGAATGGTCGGGTAACGCTGGACGACGTGCCGCTTCCCGATGCGATCATCACGTTCGTTCCGAATGACGGCCCATCGTCGGGTGGATTTACCGACCAGGACGGGCGGTTTAACCTGTTGTTCAAGAATGGCCAACCAGGCGCGATGATCGGGGTACATTCCGTCCGAATTTCAACCGACATCAACGGGACGTTCCTACCAGAAAACGAGAAGGTTCCGGCAAAGTATAACAGCGAAAGCACACTCACTGTGGAAGTCAAGGAAGGGCTCAACAGTATTCCCTTCCACCTCACCACGGAGTAGTGCAGGTTGACGACTGACCGTGCGGCTCATTGGGTTCAGACGAGTAGATTCCGTTCCAACAGCTCACGAAAGCCGGGCCTTGCCGCTGTGCTGTCCGAATGCCGCCACTCGATCGCGAAAGGCGGTCTCGCCTCACAGCTGGCTGATGGCGGACCGCAGTTCCTGCAGCAGTGTGGCGATGTCGGCCGGCGTGTTGTAGCCGTGAATGGCCACACGCAAGCGCCCAGCATGCGACATGACGTGGATGTTTTGACCGTGCAGATGTTTTTCGATGCGGTCGGCCTGTGGATGCTTGAAGGCCAGAATACCAGCGATGGAGTCCATCTCCGGCGGAGTCAGCAGCTCGACGGGCATTTCTTTCAGCCCCTCCAGGCATGTCTCGACCAACGGCCGCGTGGCTTTCTCGATGGCGGCGATTCCCGTGTTGCGGACATACTCCAAACCCGCACGAATCGCGTAGACCGCCGGATAGTTGGGCATACCGACGCTGAAGCTGATGGCTCCCGGTCGGCTAACGGCCTTGTCGAAGCGACTAGGACCGAAAGCATCCTCCAGATGGAACCAGCCTCCGGCCGGGACGCGCCAATCGTCGGCCCGCGCAGAAGGGACGCCGATCAGGCCGCCGCCATGACTGGCGAGAATCCATTTGTGAGTGCTGCTGACAATGAGGTCTGCTCCCGTCAATTCGAGCGGAATGCGACCCAATGCCTGTGTCACATCGACGCCAACAAGTGCCGGCGCGTTGCGATGGACGGCCTCGGAAATCGACGGCAAGTTGACCATGTG
>CALJUK010000248.1 GCA_937975745.1 uncultured Planctomycetaceae bacterium
GAACAAAGCCAGTGCGACAGGTTGCATATCGAAGCGCAATTCACTGAAGGAACGAGTGTCAATGACTGTGAAAACAAACCAGTGAAATCAAATGAGTGAAAGCAAGTGAGTCGAATCGTGCGAAGTCGCCCCCGGGGAGCACCTCTCGAAGGCGTGACTCGATGACGCCCCGTCAGGAAGCCCGCTCGATCGCCCGGCGGTAGACATCCTCGTATTGCGGGGCACTGGCCGACCAGGACCAGTCGCGACTCATGCCGTTGCGGACAAGCTGCGACCAGACATCTTTCTGGTGGAACGTATTCTTCGCATGCCGAAGTTGTTCCAGCAATGATTGCGAATGGTGTTCGGAAACCCAGAAGCCGTTGGCCGTCTCGGCCGACAGACTTTCGGACGAAAGGTTCACCACCGAGTCACCGAGCCCACCCACCGGCCGAACAATCGGGACGGTCCCATACATCAGACTATACATTTGATTGAGACCACAAGGCTCGAACCGGCTGGGCATCAGGAAGGCATCGGCTCCCGCTTCGATCCGATGTGCCAGTCCATCATCAAAACCAATGGCGGTGGCAAACTTCTCTGGCATCCGGTCGGCCAGATGCTTCCAGAACTCTTCAAACCTCGACTCTCCGGAACCAAGCACGACAAACTGTGCATCCAGGTCGAGCAGTCGGTCGAACAAGGGGACGAACAGGTCGAACCCCTTCTGCTCGGTCATTCGAGAGATGATCCCGAAACAGGGAATGTCATCCCGGGCTGCCAAGCCCAGCTGATGCTGCAAGGCGCGTTTACATTCTGGTTTTCCCTCGGACACCGTTTCCACCGAGTAATTCTGGGCGAGATGCGGATCGCTGGCCGGGTTCCAGACGTCCGTATCGATCCCGTTGAGAATGCCAACCAACTTGCCGGCAGACGCCTTAAGAACGCCGTTCAGACCGCATCCAAACTCGGGCGTTTGGATTTCGCGTGCATAGCTGGGGCTGACTGTCGTCACCATGTCGGCGAAGACGATACCCGTCTTCATCAGGTTCAGATGGCCGAAGAACTCCATCTGTTCCCAGTTGAAATACTTCCAGTCCAGGCCAGTCAACAGCATGTCCCAATGCCAGAAATGCCCCTGAAACGCCAGATTGTGAATCGTGTAGACCGAGGCCGTGCTACGGAACTCGGGCATCTTCCAGTACTCGGCCTCAAGCAGCGCCGGAATCAGAGCGGTCTGCCAATCGTGCGCGTGAATCACATCGGGGCAGAGTTCCAGAGCGCGGGACGCTTCCATGACCATTCGCGAGAAGAAGACGAACCGCTCGCAATTGTCAGAGTAGTCGTGTCCCTTCTCCTGATACAGACCGGGCCGATTGAAATAGAAGGGCAGATGAACCAGAAAGACCTGCACGGCGGCGTCCACATGCGGATGTGGCAGCTCGGTCCGAAGAATCTCCCCCGTGACACTCTTCTTGCCTACCCGAACTTCGATGCTCAGTCCGGTCGATTCGACAGCCAGGTCTTTCGCCGCCGAACGTGTCTGCAACTGCTCGTAGTGCGGCAGAAACAGCGAAACGGTGTGCCCATTTGCGGCCAAAGTCTTGCAAAGCGCCGTCGTCACGTCCGCCAGGCCGCCCGTCTTGGCGAACGGAACCGCCTCGGAAGCCGCCATTACAATTCGCATAGGCTCGCTCGACTCAATGTGTCATAAGGTCGCGGAACACTCCCGATACTCCACAACGTATCGCCTGATCCAGCCGTTTGGCAACGCGACGGTTCCCGTTTTGCCCGCAATTTATCCGCTGACCACCCGATCATGGTGGGAATCGACCGGTTCACCCGGTGACGGTGTCGCGTTTGCCATCTCGTCCCGCGAATGGCTCGCTGCCCTACCGCGGCTACAATTTCACATCGTGGACGCGTTATAATTTACGCAATCAATCGACCATAATGTCGGTTTCCCGCAGCCTGCTGCGGCGGTCCGACACGGCAGACGGGTACCCCATGACAGATGGTCGCGGACGAACTCCCACTGAAGATTCCTCGTTGGAACTAGCCTCCGAGGCGATCACCGTACGGATTCGGTGGTTCGGAGTGGCTGTCGGCTTTGTGCTGGTGAACTTCGCCGGCCGAGAGACCAACGCACCGGTCCTCAACACGATTCTGGCAGTCGGAGCCGCATTCGCCGCTTTGGACAGTTACTGGAGCTACCGAGGAAGGGTCTTTCTCGGCGAGCATCCGCTGTTCATTTCACTGATGGAAGCGATCTTCATCGGCCTGCTCTGCCATTTCGATGGTGGGCTGGAGAGTCCGTTCCGCTTTTATTACTTCCTCTCGCTGGTGGTCTGCGCAGTTCGCAACTCGCCGGGTACGACGTACGGGACGTTCGGACTCCATGCCGTCAGCTTTGCGGCACTCGTTTCTCCCAGCGAAATCTCCGCCAGCGAAGCCAGCATGACAGTCAGTTTGATGGCCGTCTGGATGGGATGGGTCACCTGGGCCAGCGTGTCGTTGACGCGACTCCTGAAGACGGCCCGCCAGCGGGTCTCGCAGTTGAACAAGGCCTTGCAACAGAACCAGTCGCTGCTGGAAGAGCGGATTCGGGAACGGACACAAGAATTGCAAGAGTCCCAGGCCGTCCTGGTCCAACAGGAAAAACAGGCTGCTTTCGGACTGCTGGCCGCCGGGATTGCACACGAGGTTGGCAATCCACTGGCTGCCATCAGTTCGCTTGTCCAACTGATGAGCCGCCGCGCCACCGATGACTACATGCGTGAACGCCTGCCGATGATCGACGATCAACTTTCACGGATTCATCGTACGCTGCGGGAACTGGTCGACTTCAGCCGACCCGCCAGTCACGAAGCCAGCCAGTGTGATGTTCACGACCTGATCGAGGCGGCACTCAGTATTGCCAAGTACTACAAGCGGAAGAAGGGGAAACAGATCGTCACGAACTTCAACCGCAGTCTTCCGCGGCTGCGTTTGGTGCGTGACCAGCCGGTGCAGGTCTTTTTGAACCTCATTCTCAACGCGTTGGATGCCACCGAAGAGGGAGGCGTCATTACCATCACAACAACTCGTCAGGAAGACCGGCTGGCAATCTCGGTGGCAGACGATGGGCACGGCATTCCCACGGCAGAGCAAGATCGAATTTTCGAGCCATACTACACAACCAAACCAACAGGGACGGGGCTGGGCCTGTTTGTCTGCCGCAATATTATTTCGCAGATGCCCGGTGGACGGATCGAACTGACCGAAAGCTCGCCGCGGGGAACCGTCTTCACGGTGTTTCTGGGTCTGAACCCGGCCACACTCGCAGCGACCTGCACGGAAAGGATCGAGTCGGGCTCGGGCGGGGTGGAGGAGGTCGAGACAGCCGCAGATCCTTCGCCAGAAAGTTTATCAACCGGGCGGCCGATTGTCTGACGCGTCCGAATCTGCGTGAATATCGGCATTCAAGTTTAAGTTGCAACATCCGAATGAAGCACCAACGTACGACCTGCGGGGAAGCATGCCGGTAGCAAACTGTTCCATTCTGATCGTTGAAGACGAAGCGGTGATCCGCGAGTCGCTAGGCGAGTTCTTAAGCAGTGAGGGGCACACGGTCCGCATGGCCGCCCGAGCCGAAGATGCGTTGGCAATCGCCCGCAAGCAGGACTTTCACGTCGTCATTTGCGATGTCCAGCTGCCCGACGGCGATGGAATCAATCTGCTGCGGCGACTGTTGCAGCTCAATTCCGAGTCCTTCGGAATGATTATCACCGCGTACGCCACTGTGGAGAACGCCGTCGAGGCCTTCAAGGCGGGTGCTTTCGACTACGTCGTCAAACCAGTCATCTTCGAAGACCTCAGCCGCAAACTCAGCCGTATCTGGCAGTACCGGGCGCTGTTGCTCGAAAATCAACTGCTTCGACGGGAGCTCTCTCGCCGCGAAGACTGGGACCAGATTGTCGGCAGCAGCCGTGTCCTGATGGAGTTGATGGAGACCATCCGTAAAGTGGCTGCCACCAACTCCAACGTGCTGCTCGAAGGCGAAACCGGGACTGGGAAAGAACTGTTCGCCCGAGCCATTCATGCTGCCGGACCGAAGAAGGGAGAGCGTTTTCTGGCGATCAACTGCGGCATGCGTCCACTGGAACAGCTCGAAGGGCAACTCTTCGGCTCGGAAGCCGCCGGAGTTGGCGGTATCCAAACGGCCCAGCCCGGTTTGCTGCGCAGTGCGGGGGACGGCACCGTCTTCCTCGACGAGATTTCCCAACTTCCGATGGGAACACAGGCGAAATTACTCCGCGCGATCGAATACCAGGAAATCATGCCTTTGGGAGCGTCGGAAACAGTCCGTGTTCGGGCGCGAGTGATTGCCTCGACAACGCGCGACCTGATGCAACTGACCGCCAAGAACGAATTCCAGGAAGACCTGTTCTACCGCATTGACGGAGTCAAAATTCGGATTCCGCCACTCCGCGAACGGCTGGATGATGTTCCCGAGTTGGTCGATCATTTCATTGCGAGACATTCACGGGCGATGGGGAAGCACGTTACAAATGCCACCAGCGAAACTGTCCGGTCGTTGATGTCGGCCGACTGGAAAGGGAACCTTCGCCAGTTGGATAACGCCGTCGAACGCGCCGTCATGATGTGTGAAGGCTCGCAAATCGAACCAAAAGATCTTCCGCCTGAACTGCTGGGAATTAGCCAGGCACTCCCCGATACGGACGAGTTGCGGACTGCCCTGCGGCATTACGAACGGCTGCATATTGCACGCGTTCTCAGGCAATGCCCCGACAAGCGGGAGGCCGCACGGCGACTGAAACTGGGCCTTTCGAGCTTGTACCGCAAAATTGAAGAGCTGGGAATCGACACCTGACACTGCCGGGTCAGCCGTCGTTCAACTCGACGGACGGGCTCGACTCGCGTCTGGACCGACGAGAGGA
>CALJUK010000249.1 GCA_937975745.1 uncultured Planctomycetaceae bacterium
TGCTTCGGAAGTGGAACTCGCTCACGATCGTCGAGTTCGCTGACCGCTGTGAACAAAGCATCGAAAGGACATGGATGAGTCCCTGCGATACGTGCCACGCTGGCTGCTGCCGCGCGTTTGCTGTGCCAATTATGGGTGCGGATATTCTGCTGATCGAAAAACAGTTGAACCTCGATTTCTGGGATTTCGTCTGCCGCTGGGCCGATCCGGAAGGGACCATTTCCCGCGGATATGCCCCGCAGTTCCACTTCTCGGACGAGCCCGAGACGCCGTTCGTCATTTCCCTGAAGCAGGTGCAGAGCGAGCTGTTCCCCGGTACTGACAAATGCCGTTTTTTGATGGAATGTCCGCCAGAAGACGGCCAAGGAAACGGAACGGCCCGCTGTGGAATTTATCACACGCGACCGGGGGCCTGCCGGGCATTTCCTGCTCGATTGAATGAGACTGGCGAACTGGCCATTTTGTACGACATCCCCGAGTCAGGACGGGATTCGGACGAACCGATTTACGACTTGTGTCCGCGAAAATGGGAACCGAGCGATTACGAACCGGTCTCGGGCGTACAGGATCTGGTGGTGTCCCGATACGAGGTTCTCTTCTTCCGCAAGCTGGCTGCCATCTGGAACAAGCAGCCGCAGTCCTGGTTGAGATTCCCAGACTTTCTGCGGAATGTCTACAGCAAACGAGTGCAGGCAGATGCACCGGTTGTGTCATTGCCACATCCCCAGTTGCATCAACTTCGGGTCCGGGCGGCTTAGCCGTTCGCGAAGTCGCGCGTTGGCACTGGTCTCCGCTGGCTTTTACCGACCTTGTTGTCAGCGGAAGTCTGATCGCTACACTGACAGCGGGGCTTTGCAATCCGGCTTGAGGTGCGCACCTGTCGTGCGCTGTGGTCACAGGCCGCGAAAGTGGAAGTGGCTGCGCTCGGCATTGTTGATGCGGCCGCGGAAGAGATGCAATCCAAGAGACGCAATCCGAGGACGACGTGATGGCAGCAAATTTGTCCGATAACCGATCCACACCAGGCGGGAAGCGACCTCGGTGGCGTTCCACGACAATACTGACAGTCCGCCGCGGGACAACTGTCGCCATCGGAGGGGATGGCCAGGTCACCTACGGGGACACGATCATGAAGTCCGATACCCGCAAGTTGCGGCGGATTCTGGACGGCAGCGTTCTCGTCGGATTTGCCGGCTCGACGGCCGACGCCTTCGCACTGCTCGAACGGTTTGAATCGAAGGCGAAGGACTATCCGGGCAACATTCCTCGCGCCGCGACCGAACTGGCCCGCGACTGGCGGACCGACCGTGTGTTGCGCCGCCTGGAAGCGTTAATGGTCGTCGTCAGTGCCGAGCACAGCCTGCTGATTACCGGTCAGGGAGACGTTGTCCAGCCGGCCGATAGTATTATCGGCATCGGCTCTGGCGGACAATATGCGTTGGCTGCCGCCCGCGCCTTGCTGAGGCATACCGAGATGCCGGCCGCCGAGATTGTCCGCGAATCGCTCACGATTGCCGCCGAAATCGACATCTACACCAACGACATGATCACCGTGGAGGAACTTCCGTGTCCGAGCTGACACCTCGCCAGATCGTGGCCGAACTGGATCGTCATATCGTGGGACAAGTTGACGCCAAACGTGCCGTCGCGATAGCGCTCCGCAACCGCTACCGCTGGCAGCAACTTCCCGAAGCCATCCGCCGCGATGTGACTCCCAAGAACATCATCATGATCGGCCCCACCGGCGTCGGGAAAACCGAGATCACCCGTCGGCTGGCTCAGTTGACCGGCGCACCGCTGGCGAAAGTGGAAGCAACCAAATACACCGAAGTCGGATACTACGGCCGCGATGTCGAAAGCATCATCCGCGATCTGGTCGACAATGCGGTCAAGATCGTGAAAAACCGCAAACGGAAAGAGTTCGAGACGCATGCCGCCCAGCGAACCGAAGACCGGCTGCTCGATTTGATTCTGCCGACACCCGAACGCTCTCCCACGGTCGAGCACGATGCCGAGGAAACCAGTACCGTCCGGACGCGGGAGAAATTCCGGCAGATGCTCCGCGCCGGGGAACTTGAAGACCGCGAGGTCGAGCTGTCCGTCGAACAGCGAAACGCGCCTGTCCAAATCTTCTCCAACATGGGTATGGAGCAGATGGACGTGGACCTGCAGGGGATGTTTGAACGACTGATGCCCAAGCAGCACCGTAGCAAACAGATGAAAGTCTCGGACGCCCGTAAAGTCCTGCTGGAAAGTGAAATTGAAGCCCTGATGGACAAAGACGTCACCCACGAAGAAGCCCGCCAGCTGGCGAAGAGTTCCGGCATCGTATTCATCGACGAAAGTGACAAAATCTGCGGGACGTCCGAAGGAAGCCGTAATGCCGACGTCAGCCGGCAGGGTGTCCAACGCGATTTGCTTCCCATCGTGGAAGGGACCATCGTCCAGACGCGGTACGGAAGTCTTAGCACCGAGCACATCCTGTTCATCGCTGCCGGTGCGTTCCATCGGACCAAGCCATCCGATCTGATGCCCGAGCTGCAGGGCCGCTTTCCCATTCGGGTCGAACTGTCTGACTTGTCCGAAGCGGACTTCGTTCGGATTCTGTCCGAACCGTCCGGCTCCATCGTGCGCCAGTACACCGAACTCCTGCGAGCCGACGGTGTGGAACTCAACTTCACACCGGAGGGGCTCGAGTCCGTTGCAAAAATCGCGTTCCGTGTCAATCAGTCGACGCAGAACATCGGCGCCCGGCGGCTCCACACCATCATGGAGCGGTTGCTGGAAGACATCAGTTTTGCGGCACCGGAAGCGGCTGAGAGTCACATCACTGTTGACGCCGCCTACGTCCAATCTCAATTGGAATCGCTGATGCAGGACGAAGACCTCAGCAAGTTCATCCTATAGCGTCGGCTTGGCGGGACTGCCCCCTTTCGGTCGAACGACCCGTCGCGTCCCCCTCTCGGCGAAGTGATTCGCCAAGGAGAGAGGCCTCTCCCTGCGCCGACGGCGATGGTGTCGTCACACGACGATCCGTACCAGGACTCTGCCGCGCCTGTCGTCGACAGCGGACGCCAGCTGACGAATCAGTCGGCAGCAGCAGGAGGCAAGCGACCCTCCGGCGCAGTTTTGCGAACGCTGGATGCAACGGCGTCTGGATCGCGACGGCAATCGCCCTCTTTCCCCAACAGCTCGATTTTTACCGAACAGCTGTCGCCTCCTGGCCGATAAGCGGCGGAGCAAAACTCGCCGTCAGCCCGTTTCGCAAACGGGTCCAGCCCCAACGGCTGACGCCTTTCGCTCCGATCCGCCGTGGCCGTTGTTCGGCCCGATCCGATTCCGGCGAATCGCACAGCCTGAACTCAAATTCGAGGAGTCGTCTGCTATGGCGGATGCGGCAATGGCAATGCAGTCGCGGATGGCCATCGAACCCGGCAGTGCGCCGCACACGTTCGATGTCGATTCGGAATTCCAGGAGTTTCTCAGTGAGCAACTCCGGGCGCACGAGACAATCACCGATACGGCCGGGCTTCGTGGAACGCGGCCTCACTCGGCCGAACGAAGCCGCATCACTCGGGTGCAGGAGGGTGGCCGCCTTGTGCTTCCTGTCAGTCCGCTCCGTCTGGATGACTGGTTGCCCCGCATTCTCGGCGGCGTCGAGCAGGTCGACGTCTTCGCCCCCGACGAGACTTTACCTTCGTTTGGTGTCTTGCTCGATCGCGTCTCGCAGACGTTCTTGTATCGAGACTGCAAAATCAACCGAGCCATCTTTCGAGGTCAGTCGGGCGGACTTCTCGAACTCGAACTCGATGTGATCGGAGCAAGCGAGACAGTCGGCGTCTCGTTTCCAGCGATCGAACAGGACCTGACACCCGCGAATGACCCACTGGTCTTCTCCGACGGTGTCTTCTCTGTCGGTGGTGTGGATCGCGAAGTTCTCTCGTTCGAAATCACCATCGAGAATTTCCTGCGGTCCCGATTTGCCAACTCCACGACTGTCACGAATGTCTCGCCGGCTGATCGCCGCGTCACGTGTCGACTGCGAACACCATTCTCCGCCGATGAACTTGATCTGTACGGCACACTCTCCGGCGGAGCGCAGACGACAATCACGTTTACCAACGGCAGTTCTTCCACCGCTTTCGGACTGCCGGCATTGCAGGTCGAATCGTCTTCACCTGTGGTCGACAGCCGGGATGAGATTGTCCTGGAACTGCAGGGAACGGCTCGCAAATTGGGGACAGCGGCTGAGTTGACGGTCACGAACACGCTGGCGTAGTCCCCACAGACAGCGTGCAAGCGATGAATCATTCTCCTGGCGGAGGACGCGCAGTGGCTTCATACATTGACGATGGTTACACACAAGCGGCCGTCATTGCTGCGGAAAGCGGAATTCACGATGGCCTGGTTTGCGAATTTCGACCGGCCGTCCGGAGGGAGATCGAACGGCTGAATCGTGTGCGCGATACGCCCGGATGGTTCGACGCTGTCAACACATTCCTCGCCGATCATCTGGTTTCCTGGAACCTGGCCCGCAACGACGGAACCCCAATCGCTGTCTCCGCCGAGAACGCCGAACGGATTCACCCACGAATCTTCGGCGAATTGCTGGCAATCATTCTGGGAAACAAGGCGGCCGCGGAGGCCGACGCAAAAAACTCCTCAGCGGGGTGACGCTTCTGTACCGTCATCCCGCCGTGGCCACCCGAGATTGCGACGACTGCATGAACTTCATTTACGACGAACGAACGGGAAAACGTCAGCAAGTCGCTGGCCGACCAGTGAAGCGACCGGCTGGAGTCCAACCACCCTGTCAGCGGTGCCCGAAGGTGTCTCCGACGGCAGGTGTGGCCCTGTCGGAAAAGAATGCCCAGGCATATCGGCATTAACTGCAGTGCAAAAGCGTCCGGGAGCTT
>CALJUK010000250.1 GCA_937975745.1 uncultured Planctomycetaceae bacterium
CTATTCCTATTTAACTGTCTTCTTTTCTTTTCGCTTTTTTTCGCTCTATCGTTTGCATTCCCGCGACGTGCTGTCGTTTCGCGCAAACCATTTCTTTCGACATTGCACCGGCAACAGACATGCGGGCGGACTCCAGAGTCCCTTCGCCCTGACAGGTTCGTATTCTATGGGACTGTGGGAACTTCTGAAGCGACTGCTGGGGATCTCCTCGGTCGGTTCCGGGCGACCGACCGGAGCCGCCGGAGCGTCATCGCCCCCGCGCAGTTCGGCGACGGCAATGCCGAAACGTCGGCCACGACTTGTCCCCCTCCGCTACGCCGACCGTCACCGCACACGCTCCATGCCGACGGACGGCGACGCGATCCCTTACGAGTTCGCCGAGTTCAACTCCCTCTCCGGCGGTTACCTCGATCTCTGCCGGGATGCGGACCCAGCCCGGTTGCAGCGGTTTGGCCTGCCGGTCTTCGAACATCCGGGGGCCATCGCCGACTGGCTCGGACTTCCCCTTCAGCGCGTCGCCTGGCTGACCCATCGATTCGAACCCGGCAGTCGCCCGCCCGACGTGGCTCGCGCGCACTATCACTACCGCTGGCTCGCCAAGCGATCGGGGGGAAGACGGCTGATTGAAGCCCCCAAACCAATGCTCAAAGGAGTGCAAAACCTGCTGCTCCGCGAGGTGCTCGAACTCATCCCGCCGCATCCGGCCGCACACGGCTTTGTTGCCGGCCGATCGATCGTGACCAACGCGACGCCGCACGTCGGACAAGCGGTCGTGGTGAAGCTCGACCTGCAGGACTTCTACGCCAGTGTTCGTTTTAACCGGGTCACTGCCATCTTTCGCAGCGTCGGTTACTGTCGCGAGTCGGCCATCTGGCTGGCCCGGCTGTGCACTTCGTCTGTCCCCGGTTCGATGCCATTTCCAGAGGGAGACGCTTCGGCACTCTCTCCCTATCTCCGCCGGCATCTGCCGCAAGGGGCACCGACATCACCCGCGTTGGCCAATCTGTCAGCCTACAGCCTGGACATCCGACTGACCGGTCTGGCCCGCAGCTTTGGGGCAAATTACACGCGCTACGCCGACGATTTGACTTTTTCGGGATCCCGCCAGTTCGATCGCTCGTTGTCTTTGTTTATTCCGCTGGCCATGCAGGTCATCCGTGACGAGAGATTTCAAGTCAACCCTCGCAAACGGCGTGTCTTACGTCAAAGCGGTCGGCAAACAGTCACGGGTGTTGTCGTGAATGACCGGCTGAACTTCTCTCGACCGGAATTTGACCGATTGAAGTCGATACTGCATCACTGCACGCAAGAGGGCCCCTCCACCCAGAACCGCGAGCACCACGCGAACTTCGCCGCACACTTGCGAGGACGGATCGCCCACGTGCAGCAGGTCGCTCCCGACCGTGGCCAAAAGCTGCTGAATCTGTATGATCAAATCGACTGGAATCGGTAACGGCCCGTCACGACCACGGCGGAACAGCCGCTTTCAGAATTCGCTCGTTTGCTGTTTGAACCGCCGGGAGAACTGACGTGGGGAGCCTCCTCAGAATCCTGGGACTCAGACCGATCCTCAGGCCGATCGTGCGGGTCGTCGTCGGGATGATTGCAATCCCCCTGTTCCGGCTGTTCCTGACCCGCGTGGCCCGCACACGTCAGCTGGACGAAGAACTACAGAATGACCTCGAGCAGTGGTTTCGGGCTTCGCTGGTACTGCTGGCCGCCACGAAGAACCTCGAAGATGCGATGTTCGGCTGGGTGCCGCCCCAGTTCGACGCGATTGGCGTGGGACTGCGACTCTTGCTGGTCATCGGCGTGATTGAAGGGATGCCCGACCAGCAATTGTTCTCGATTATTCACCCCGGTCCGCCGCGGCTGAAGTTCGACCGCTCACGCCCCTGGTGGCCTCAAATTCGGATTCAGAGCCGCCCGTTCCTGAAGGGCCTGGCCTCCCAGCATATCAATCGCTCCTCCCCCGTGTTCGCTCTCCTGGCCGCCATCTACGGTGGCCCGATCGGATGGACCTGCTACTTCGTTGCAATCACCCAATACCTGATCATCGGACTTGTCACATCCAAGGACAAAGCGCTCGATGCGCTCAGCGAGTTCGATCGGCAGGTGGCCATCCGCCGACAAGAGTTGGTCGACGAATTCGGTCCACCCTCGGACCAACCACGGACAGACAACGCCCAGGCGACGATCTCGGCAGAACCCTCTGCCGACTCCTCGGACAAGTCGGTAGGCGATGGTCGGAATGAAGATCTCGAGGAAACATCCTCCCGGGACGGCCGTTCTCCGACAGCCTCTTCCCGACAGGAAGAGTCGAGCCTGCGCAGCGGACACTGAGCATTCGCAGCGTTGCAGCCACACGGCCAGCCGGTTATCACAGGGGTTTGCCCCCGTCACGATGGCAGTTCGGCAGGCGGCCCTGCTGTGCAGACGAGTCAGAGAGTCGGTAGACGGCCACAGAGGGAACGACATTGGACCAGGTTTCGCGAATCCGACAACTCGACACCGGCGTCATCAACAAGATCGCCGCCGGCGAGGTCATCGAGCGGCCAGCCAGCGTCGTCAAAGAACTGCTCGACAATAGCCTGGACGCCTTGGCAACACGCATTGAAGTCGACATCGCCGAAGGGGGTGCCGAGCTGATCCGCGTGGTCGACGATGGCGAGGGAATTCATCCCGACGACCTGCTTCTGGCCGTCACCAGCCATGCCACCAGTAAAATCTCCGGCGCGGACGATCTGTTCCGAGTCAGCACGATGGGTTTTCGGGGCGAGGCACTCGCTTCGATCGCCGAAGTCAGCCAGATGAGGCTGCGGACACGCTGTCCAAACCGTGACGAAGGAGCCGAGCTGACAGTCAACGCGGGCAAGTACGCCTCGCCCACTCCCTGCGGCGCTCCTGTGGGGACACTCATCGAAGTCCGCCAGCTCTTTATCAACACGCCCGTTCGTCGCAAGTTTCTCAAAACGCCCGCGACCGAATTCGCACACATTACTGAGCAATTCACACGGGCCGCCATTGCCAATTCGCGACTGCATCTGACACTACGGCATAACGGTCGGACAGTCTACGAACTCCCCGCCACGACCGATCTGCGCGAGCGGCTGCAGATGTTTTACGGCGGCGAATTGACGGACAAGCTCATCCCTGTTGAATCGGAAACAGACGGCATTCGGCTGTGGGGTTTTGTCGGCCACCCCAGTCAGAGCAAATCATCACGCAAGGGACAGTATCTGTTCCTGAACGGTCGCTGTATCCAGGACCGAGCCCTCCAGCACGCACTCAGCGAAGCGTATCGTGGTCTGCTGATGGTCGGACGACAGCCGATCGCATTCCTGTTCCTGGAGATTCCCCCCGACCTCGTCGACGTGAACGTCCACCCCACCAAGTGCGAAGTTCGGTTCCGCGACGGGCAGTCACTCTATCGACAGCTTCTGTCGACACTTCGGACACGTTTTCTGGGGATGAACCTCGATTCAAACATGAAACTGGCCCGGGGCAACTCCGACGGGAATGGTTCCCTGAAGCCGCCAACCGACCCGCAGAAACAGCGGGAATTGCAGCTGGAACTGGCGAGTTGGGCGAAACAGCAACTGGCGGCCAAAGTCGAACAAGCCCAACAGGGACTGCTGGAGGAACCCGGCTCGGCTGATGACGCTGCCCCGTCGACAACTGCATGGCTTCCTCATCCCGGATCACGCGCAAACGAGCGTTCCGATTCACCTGTCGCAGACTCCGACGCGAACTACCCGAATGAGAACCTGCCGGCAGAAATGACCGCGCCGCCCATTGCGATGTCGGCTGAGGCGGGAGAGATTCCCACCAGTGGATTTGCCCCCTTCGGACGTGTAATGCAGGTGATGAACTGCTACCTCGTCGCGGAGACAGACGAGGGTTTGGCCGTCATCGATCAGCATGCATTGCACGAGCGGATCATGTACGAGTATCTGCGGGAACGCGTCCTGGCCGACTCGGTCGAGTCACAACGCCTGCTGCTTCCGCTGACAATCGAGCTAAGTCCGGCCGAGGCCGGCCTTCTGGTGGAACACGCCGACGTCTTGAAACAGTTGGGCTTCGGAGTTTCCGAGTTTGGTGGCAATACGGTCCTGGTCGACCGCTACCCGGCGATGCTGGCGGACGCCGATCTGGAGCGCATCATTCGCGACATCGCCGATCAACTGGCAACCTCGAACAAGGCCCCAACCCGCCGGGATCTGCTGGACAGTCTTTTGCATATGATGTCATGCAAAGCAGCCATCAAAGCCGGCCAGAGATTAACGCCCGAAGAGATGGACAGCCTGCTGGCCCGCAGGCACCTGATCGACGATGCCCACCATTGCCCCCACGGTCGGCCAACAGCTTTGCTGCTCAGCCGTCAAGAACTTGATCGACAGTTTGGACGGCTGGGATAGTGAGAATTGCGCACAACTGTGGCGGCGTCTGGGCGATCGATGGCCTGCAAAGCAGGCTGGTTACGCCACCGGAACTCGCTACAGTTCTGTGCAGAGCAGTCCGGCGTGTCGGCAAACTACCAGGAAGGCTCGTCGGTCCTCACGACCGGAGGTTTGGACAATGGCCTGAGAATTCTGAGATTGGCTTCCGTCATCAGGTCGATGATCTTGGAGTCCACCTCGAGTACGGGCCGCGCAAACTCTTTGCCATTGCCACGGATCACGGTCCCCCACCGTCCGTCACTCAATTCGACCAGCGAGCCGATCGGAAACAACGACACCGCATGCAAGAGCGCCCGGACGGCCTGCGAGTCGAGTGTTCCGCGGTGAGCTTCTTCCAACACCTTGGTGATCGCCTCGTAAGGCTGACAACCGCGTCGATGCGGACGAAATGAAATCAAAGCGACAAAGACGTCCGCCACCGCTGCAATCTTCGCCAGAGGATGAATCTGACATGCCTTGCGGCCGCGTGGGTAACCGCTTCCATCACAACGTTCGTGGACTTGGTAGGCCACCATTCGAGAACTGGTGGGAATCTCGGAGATACTGCTAATCATGTCGAATGTTCGTGTCGGGTGTTTGGTGATTTCCAGGAAGTCGATCCGCGACAGACGTTGTGTGGAATCGACGATCTTCGGATCGACCTGCATCATGCCCAGGTCATGGATGATACAGCCGATTCCAAGTTCGATCAGTTCGTCCCGGTCGAGCCCCATCATGGTCCCGATCACAAGTGCCGTCATCGCCATCCGGAAGCTGTGCTGCGACGGATAGTTCTCAAACGTGTTCTGCAAGCCGAGCGAGACAAACAGGTCGAGATCTTCCGAGATGCGTCTGAGCGACTCGGCCGAGACAGCAGACAGCGTACTCGCACTGCCGACTTTATGCTGCGAAATCGCGCCAAACAGTCGATCCACCTGCGCGACGGAATGTTGAATTTCTTCTGAAAACTGTTTACTCCGCTCAGCATCGTAGGTTTGGTCTGACAGCGCCCGCACCTGGTTGATAAACAAATTCGGCCGCCACACGAACGCGTAGGCAGAGCGGATGGCGAAGACGAGAGGACTACGGGGGG
>CALJUK010000251.1 GCA_937975745.1 uncultured Planctomycetaceae bacterium
CGTAAATTGGATAAGCTGCGCAATCCGCGACGCGTTGGATTTACCGTCGTGAAGGGACACAGCGGTCATCCGGAAAACGAACGCTGCGACGAGTTGGCTGTTGCCGCCGCGTTGCAGGCGGGCGAGGAATAGTTCCAGCGAGGAAACTTTCCGCCCGGATGTCGTTGTCATCTCGCGTCAGTGGGTGTCCGTCATGCAGGTCGACAATCCCCTTGATACGGAAGTTCAATTCGTCAAGGGGGTCGGACCGGACCGGGCGGCCAAGCTGGAACGGCTCGGGATTGCCACGGTCGGCGATCTGTTGTGGCATCTTCCTCGCGAGATTCTCGATCTGACGCAGGTCGTCCCCGTCAGCCAATTGCAGGCCGATACCGATCAGACCGTTCGCGGGACGGTCGCCGATGTCGACTCGATGCAGCTTCGAAACGGTCGTCTCATGACGGCTGTGTTGCTCGACTGTGGCGACGAGATACTCCGCGGCGTGTGGTTCAACTCTCCGTGGATCCTCAATAAGTTCTGGTTGGGGCAGGATGTTCTCTTTTCGGCCAAGCCCAAACGGAGATCGGGCCGCTGGGAGATGACCCATCCCCGGGTGCAAGTTCTCGAAGATGAGCAGTGGGCCGAATCGGGCGGCGGTGGGCGCCCCCGATACTCGCTGACAGCGGGGCTGCGCATGGACGAGCTCAGGAGAGGCGGCGCCTCGGCTGTCCGGGACTTCGCGGAGTTCGTACCGGATTATCTGCCGGCCTCTTTTCGTCACAAACATCAACTCGTGCCGGCCGTCGAGGCGATTCGCAGTGTCCACCAGCCACAAACCGTCGCACAATATGAGGCCGCGAGACACCGGCTTGTTTTCGAAGACCTTCTGGAGTTTCAACTGGCACTCGCGGAGCGGAGACAGGCGTGGCGAAATGAAGGGGCGGGAGTCAGCGTTCCCTACACGGCCAAGATCGACGCACGCATCCGGCGGCTGTTTCCGTTTCGCTTGACGGGCGGTCAGGACCGCGCGATTGAAGAGATCACAGCCGACATGAGCTCCGGCCGGGCGATGCATCGCTTATTACAGGCCGACGTCGGAGCCGGCAAGACAGTCGTCGCGATGGCTGCCATGCTGGCCGTCGTTGCCGCTGGCTACCAGGCGGTTCTAATGGCACCGACGGAGTTGCTGGCCGAGCAACATTGGGAAACACTCGAACGGGCCTTGGCACACAGTCGGGTGCGCCGCCGTTTGCTGACCGGCAGCCTGGCAGCAGCCGTCCGAAAGTCTGCCCTGGAAGAAATCGCCAATGGAAACTGCGATCTCGTCGTGGGGACTCAGGCCGTCATTCAGCAGGCGGTTCGCTTTCACAACCTCGGGCTGGTCGTGATCGACGAGCAACACAAATTTGGTGTCGAGCAGCGGGCCCATTTCTCGACGCCCGGTTCGCCGCCGCACGTGCTGGTGATGACGGCCACACCGATCCCCCGCAGCCTTTGTTTGACGGCATTCGGCGACCTGGATCTGACGTTGATCCGGGAACTTCCTCCCGGCCGGCAGCCGGTGGTGACAAGCCGCGTACTGGGGCCGGCCGCACGCACGAAGGCCTGGAAGTTCGTCGCCTTTCATTTGAAATATTGCCGGCAGGCCTATATCGTCTGCCCACGGATTGAAGCGGGCGAAGACCTGCTCGATGACGTCTCAGCCGAAGCGACGTTCGAACGCCTGTCGCGAAACGAACTGCGGGACTTCCGCCTGGGGCTGGTTCACGGCCGACTCTCGACACCAGAGCGGGCCGCCGTCATGGAATCATTCCGCGAAGGAACTCTGCAGGCGATCGTCTCCACAACTGTGGTGGAAGTGGGAGTCGATATCCCCAACGCGACCTTGATGGCCATTTTGCAGGCGGAACGGTTCGGGCTGTCTCAACTGCATCAGCTTCGCGGCCGCATCGGCCGGGGAGAGTTCCGGGGATACTGCTTCCTGTTTTCGGAATCGACAACAGCCGAAGCGGGCGAACGACTGACCGCCATGGAGTCGCTCTCGGACGGCTTCGCCATCGCCGAGAAGGACTTCGAAATTCGAGGTCCAGGAGACGTCCTGGGAACCCGCCAGCACGGCAGTTTGCCGTTGCGAATCGCCCGACTTGGCAGTGACATTGCCCTGCTGGAGAGGACGCAAAAGACGGCCCGCGAACTGGTCGACACCGGCGCCTTCGATACACCGGAGTTCGCTCCGCTGAAACAGCAGGTCACCAAGCGTTTCAGCCAGCTGTTCGGCGTCGGTCAGACGGGCTGAATCTCACGCCGAGTCACACTCTCACGAGCCGAACACATCATCATCATCAGCAGCAGGCTGTTGATCGCGTAGTAAGTCTTACGTTGGCAACGGACAAGCGCACGTCAGCTCTCACCGTCTGTCACGGTGTCCTGTGATGAACGCAACGTGTCAGCGAATGCCCGATTCCACAATTCATCGAGTTCGAGATCGACGGGGTCCGAAGGCAACGCCTTGCTGATTTGAGCAATCATTTTTTCGGTGTCTTCCCAAGTGCGATTCGCAAAGTCCAGCGTGCACAGTTTTTCCCATTGCGTGACTGGTAACGGGGCCTCGATTAAGTCCCTACGTGTAGCTGCTTTGAACTTCTTTGTTTCGCTCACACGTTCCGTCTTCCCGTGGACGAGCGAGTCGCGGAACTTGAATAGTTCGGTGATCGTTTGGAGTGGCCTTCGTCCCTTCTCAAAAGTGAGTTGGAGTTTCCCAGCAAGTCGGTTGAGCTTATCTTGCCAGGTCGGGTGTCCGTTGTTGTCCCATTCGTTCCAATCGGAATCCACCTGTTGTCCGGCGTGATTTAAGTAGGCCTCAAATTTGAATGCCGCCATCAGAATGGTAGCCAATGATTTGTAAGAGCGTCCCTTTTCTTCTCTCTTCGCTTCTTCGAGAAAGAGCCAGTTTGCCATCTGAAGTGAATCGCACGTCTTCACTTCGCGGCTGGACTCGATGCACGCCGGGAATCTTTCGGCCGGAGGCTGCGGTTGTTCTGTCATAAGCCCTCCAATGTGATTTGCGAATCATTGATCGAAGAAGGGGGGGAGAGTGCACGTGTGGCGTTCGACCTACGACAGCGGTTCAATCGGATCAATCGGCCGCATCGTCCGAGCCTGTTCCCAGGCCAGACGCAGATCGTCCGAGTGTTGTGCAGCCCATTCCATGACCAGTCCAGTTGCCCGCGGTGGCAGACGCCCGCCGACCACCGCCAGAGTACTGATTTCCACAATCATTTCCTCACCGCCATATTCTGCGTGAAAATGAGGAGGATTGTGGTCGCGGTAAAACATGCGAATCACGATGCCATAGAACCGACTCAATTCAGGCATCGGCCTGGGCTTTCAGTTTCGGAAACAATGCGTCCGGCGATTTTCCGGTGATCTCCAAGTACATTGCATCACCGCAGAGTTCAAGCTGTTCAGTCCACTGCACCGCGCCATTGCCGGCTACGTGCACTGCGTTGAACACTTGGGGGGCTTTGAGTGCCCGAAAGACGCCTTGTTCGACCAATTCCGACAGGTCGATTTCTCCCGAGACGCCGTCGTCGAATTCGAGTAGGAGCCTATAGCCAGGTAACGCAGTTGCGTGGATGAGTTTTACCATGGTCGAATCCTTTGATGGGCAAGCCGTTTACTGGCGCCCCTTCATCCTACTACCGCCCGGCTTCGTGGGCCAGGACTCCGCGGACCAATGTTCGTAGCTTGGGCTCCGCTTCGTTGGCGATGGCGATGATTTTGCTGACGTCGGCCACTTCCAGCGCATCCGGCAGGCAGAGGTCGGTCACAATCGAGAAGCCGACAACTCGCAGGCCCGAATGGACCGCCACCAGGACTTCTGGAATAGTCGACATCCCGACGACATCAGCCCCAATCATCCGCAGGAAGCGGTATTCGGCACGGGTTTCCAGGTTGGGGCCGGTGACGGCCACCAGAACACCTTTGTGAGCAGCAATATCGGCCTTGCGGGCGTTCGCCAGGCTCACTTCGATCAGTAACTTGTCGTAGGGTTGGCTCATGTCGGGGAAGCGGGGGCCCAGCCGATCGTCGTTGATACCAATCAGCGGATTGCCGGTCATCAGAT
>CALJUK010000252.1 GCA_937975745.1 uncultured Planctomycetaceae bacterium
CGTCAGTTGGCCCACGGCGGCGATCTGGTCGTCCTGAGCCGGTCGGCAGAGGCCCAGTTCCAGTGCAAACTTCGCCCGCTGCGCTGCGTCGCTGCCGCCTTCCCGGACAATCCGTCGAGCCAAGGCCTGAGCCATCTCGACATAGGCCGGGTCGTTGAGCGTCACGAAGGCCTGCAGCGGTGTGTTGGTCGGCTCCCGGCGGAGTGTGCAATTCTCGCGACTGGGCGCATCGAAGACAGCCATGCTGGGATACGGAACGGTCCGCCTCCAGAATGTATACAGCCCCCGGCGGTAGCGGTCCGGACCTTGACTGGTGGCCCAGTTGCGCTGGCCATTAAATGCCGCCCGCCAGAGACCATCCGGTTGCGGCGGATAGACCGAGGGACCGTGCAACTCGCGATGCAACAGGCCGCTGACAGCAAGCGCCTGATCGCGGACTTCTTCGGCTGACAGCCGTTGGCGGGGGTACCTCCAGAGCAGTCTGTCCTGCGGATCCTTCGCCAGTGCATCGGGTTGGATAACTGACTGCTGCCGATAAGTGGCCGATGTCACAATCGTTCGCAACAGTCGGCGCATGTTCCAGTCGCTGTCCATGAATTCGAACGCCAGCCAGTCGAGCAATTCGGGATGCGATGGGGGCTCTCCCTGAGTTCCAAAGTCTTCGAGGGTCAGGACAATCCCCCGGCCGAACAATTGCGCCCAAAACCGGTTGACGGCCACGCGGGCTGTCAGCGGGTTTCGCTTGTCGACCAGCCATTTGGCCAGACCCAGGCGTGTCGCAGGCGTTTCTTCGGCCGGTTTGTGGAATGCTTCCAGGAACCCCGGGCCGACTTCTTCCCCCAGCGTGAGGAAATTTCCGCGGAGCATGATGTGTGTCTTGCGGCGTTTGTCTTCGGGCACTTGCTGCATGATCGGAAGCGGGACCGGATTGATCGCCGCCAGTTGCTTTTCCAGTTTGTCCAGTCGGGCATGCTCTGTGGCCAGTGCCCGGGCATGGGGACGGTAGAATTCGGCCAGTTGCTGACGCTGGGACTCGGTCCGATCCGCTTCGGGCCGCATTACGATTTCCGAAATTGCCGAAGGAATGTTGACGACAGGCCGCGGTGTCGACACTCCTGATAGAGTGAGTTGTGGCAGCATCTCACCAGCCGGCCAGCCGGTGATGTCCAGTTCGACAATCAACTCGTGCCCGTCGGATGGAAGCGGCGTTTCAAGCTCCAAAGTCGTCGTGGCATCCTTGGCATCTGGATCGACTTTCCAACCGGTCTTGGAATCTCCGTCGATGAGCTGTGCACCGGTCACGCCGCTCGCCGACGAATGAAGTTCCACCGCAGCGACTCCCACCGGCTTTGCCCCGTCGGTGGGAAGCGAAACATAGGGAGCGGGAGGCTGCTTCTGAACGGTTTCGAAAATCGATTTACGGTCTTGGTCCAGTAGTTGCACCTTGAAGTGATTCAGCCGCGTGCCCACGTTGCCATCGGTTCGGTTCCAGACGACAACGCGGTCGATCACGGCCGGACTTCCGAGATCGACTTCCCACCACGGATTCGCTTCGCCGGCCGTATGTGTCGTCGACTTGGCCGCAAAGAAGTCGCCGTTGGTGTTGCCATCAATCGCCAGCGAGGCGACTCCCTCGTGACTGGTACTGGACTGTGTGGCCGTACCCTTCAAAGCGAGATTCTGGTCGCCCGAGAAAACCTGCACTTCCGCCAGAGAGAGATACGGGTTGCTGCCCGGCAGTTCGACCCGGACAAAGCGTGCCTGTTGCGGCGGATTCTCCACCGATCGTTGACGCAATGTGACTTCGGAGATGATCGGTAGTTCACCAAGCTTCGTTGCATCGGCATCCACGACTTCTTCCGGTGTCACCCGAGACCACGAGAGCGTGAGCGCCGTCCATGGGAAAGTCTCGCCCGACGGCAGACGCGTGAGCGGAATTTTCAGCCTGACCGTGTCAGAATTGTCCGTTTTTGCGGCTTCAGCGGTTTGCTGGAATTCCAATCGCTGGGATTCGTGAATCGTCAAGCTGCGGCCAAGCAATGACGTCGCCGAGTCGATCTGAAAGATCATTCTGGGAGACGGAATTCGGTAGGCGCTACTCCAGGCGGCCAGTTCACTCTGAAAGGCTTCCGGCGGATGAGCAATCTGCTCGCGAACTGCCGCGATCTGCGTGTTCAGCTCGGCCCGCTGTTTCTTTTGTTCGTCCGAATACAACGGCAGCGTGGGGGCTTCGTTGGGCTGGTCCGTGTCGGCCGTCTGGTTAAAGACGCTGAAGACTCGGTAGTATTCTTCCTGGCTGATCGGGTCATACTTGTGGGTATGGCATTGCGCGCAGTTCATCGTCAGGCCCATCCAGACTTGGATGGTCGTGGCAATTCGATCTTTGACGGCCGCGACGCGAAACTCTTCGTCGTCGGTTCCCCCTTCGGTGTTTGTCATCGTGTTCCGATGGAAGGCTGTCGCCACCAGCTGCTGCTCGGTGGGATTGGGAAGCAGATCGCCCGCGAGTTGTTCGATCGTGAACTGGTCATAGGGCATGTTGGCATTGAAAGCATCGATGACCCAGTCGCGATACGGCCAGATATTCAGCCGCAGCGGATCGGAGCCGTAACCGGCAGAGTCCGCATAGCGGGCCAGATCGAGCCACATCCGAGCCCAATGCTCCCCATACGCCGGAGACGCCAGCAAGCGATCGACCAAACGTTCGTAGGCATCCGGTCGCGTGTCATTGACGAATTCCTTGACTTCCTTGCGGGTCGGCGGCAGCCCCGTCAGATCGAGCGACAATCGGCGGATGAGCGCGTACCGGTCAGCCAGCGGTGATTGACCAAGGCCCGACTGCTTCAGTCGGTGCAGAATGAATCGGTCCACGTCGTTGAACACGATCGCGTCGGCAGGAATGTCCTGGGGGACCGCGGGTCGCGTTGGTGGGACAAATGCCCAATGCGGGGCGTATTCGGCCCCGAGTTCGATCCACTTTCGCAGAATACCCCGCTGCTCGGCGGACAAATCGTGGCCAGAGCCCGCAGGGGGCATCACGAGTTCTGGTGCCTCGCTGGTGATTCGCGTTATCAACTCTGACTTGGCCGGTTCTCCCGGCTGGACGACACGGTAGCCACCTCGATCGAGCACGGCCGATTCGCGGAGATCTAATCGCAGCTCCGCCTCACGCGTTTCGGGGTCAGGTCCGTGACAGTGAAAACAGGCCGCCGACAGGATCGGTCGTACATCTCGATTGAAGTCGATTTCGGCAGGGCCACGGTTCAGCTCGGTTCCCGTTGCCTTCGTTGTGTTCGTCTCGGATGCGTTGGCTGCTGTCAGCGAAGGATCCTCGGCCTGCAGCTTCAGGGGGGAAAGCAGGATCGGGAACCGAAAACGAATTTGTCGCGTTGGCATCCTCATGGACGCACCTCAAGTTAGGGGCCAGTCAACGGGAAACGCATTGGCAAGCAACTTCCCGAATCAGGTTCGGCAGGTCGCAGAGGAAGGTGTTACTGTCACGGCGGGGACTTCTCCCTTATGATAAGGAGTCTGACCTTGCAAAGGCCAGAGGGAAGGGGGCTTTGGTTTCCGGTCATTGCCGCGGAGAGCCCCTCGTCAGCCTCAGAAACTGTGGACACAGCAGGAGTGTCGCGCGTGTTGAGTTTTCACGTCAAAGACGTCGAATTAGCCGTGACGATTAAAGGGAGCGGGAGTCCGCTGCTGTTCGTACACGGATTTCCGCTGGACCACTCTATGTGGCGTGATCAGTTAGAGGAATTCGCCGAGGATTACACGGTCATTGCCCCGGATCTGCGCGGTTTCGGTCGGAGTGGTACGGCCAACGCGGCTATCACGATGGCACAGTTTGCCGATGACTTGGCCAACCTGTGTGACGCGCTCGACATCACCGAGCCGATCCATTACTGCGGTCTGTCCATGGGGGGGTACATCGCCTGGGAGTTTTACCGTCAGCACAGGGAACGGCTAAGGTCTTTGATTCTGTGTGACACACGGGCCGGGGCAGACTCTGCCAGCACGGCCGAGACACGCGAGAAGATGGCTCGTGCGGTCCGGTCACATGGTGCCGCCGTCATCGCGCAGGCGATGCAGCCCAAGCTGTTTTCCGCGGGCACCATGACCAGCCAACCTCATCTGCCGGAACAGTTGATCGAGATTATCCTTCGCACGTCGGGCGAATCCATCGCGGCGGCTGCACTTGGGATGGCGGCCCGACCCGATTCAACCGAGTTACTTTCGGAGATTGACCTCCCCGCGCTGTTGATCGTTGGCGAGCATGACGAACTCTCGCGACCGGACGAGATGGAACAGATGGCCGCCTTGATGCCCAACGCCCGATTTTCGATTGTCCCGAGTGCCGGACACATGGCGCCCATGGAGAATCCCGGACATGTGAATCGGCTGATCCGCGAGTTTCTGGAACGGTTCGACACCGACTAGTGTTGTGTCAGACCTTAAGATTCGGGTCGAGAAACGAGAATGGAGCGGCCAACGAGCCGCGGGCCAAGCTATTGAACCCGAAGTTTAAGGCCTGACAAGGCACTAGGTCGTCAGCACTGACGCAGTTCGCAAAGTCATCGACAGGATTCGATATGGCCAAGCATTCCCCTCGATTTTTGGAAATCGTCAATCAGGCCCGACAGCTGATCCGCGAATGTACCATCAATGACGTACGCTCTTGGATGGAGGCGGGAGATCCCTTCACGCTGGTCGATGTGCGCGAGGAAAGCGAGTTCGCCCGCGGTCGTATCCCGGGGGCCATTCACCTGGGGAAGGGTGTCATCGAACGCGACATCGAGCAGATCATTCCCGAGACAGGCGAGAAGATTGTTCTGTACTGCGGTGGCGGTTACCGCTCGGCGTTGGCGGCCGCCAACTTGAAGCAAATGGGATATACGGACGTCATCTCGATGGACGGCGGTTTCCGAGGCTGGAAGGAGTCCGGATTCGAAATCGATGCCGAGCCGAAAGATCGCTCGTAATTGCCCGTCGGATGCCAGGCCGACACGCAGGCGTTACTCGTCGATGACCGACTCGAAGTACGAGAGGACCTTGGCGACCGAAATGCCCCACAGGTCGGACATGACCAGCGGTCCGCCAATTCCAATCTTCTGTAGCTGGGCGGCCGGTACATCGAGCACGACAGCCAGCTGCGTGGTCCAGTCGCAGGGCCAGCCGACAAACTGGTGTTGGGCGGCCGGGTGGTCGTATCGTCGCTGCGAGCGGACGGACATCGAATCGTAGACGTCCCGCCTTGATTGGTCGCTGATTTCGCCTCCGTTGATCTCCGCTCGCAGGAAATAACAGATGCGGGGAACCAAATTCGTGTCGCAAACGGCTGTGACCAGGCGGAATTCGTCCTGAAGGCGAATCGGAACTTCTGCCACCGGCAGCGATCCGACCCACAGCCCCTCGACCACGGCCGCCTCAACCGGGCGAAGCTGCTGATCGGCGTCGACGACAAAGTAACGAACTTCCATGGACTGAACCGCTGATTGGATCGCGTTGGCTTGGATTCGAATTGGGATTCCGGTGACCACCGACGGGACGGAAATCCTCCGGCATTCCACCAGTTATTCTAGGGCGTACCGAGTGTCCGTCTACCGCAGACTCAGAAAACTCACCGCGAGCATCGATTAATTCTCAATGAGAGCATACGACAGAATGTGCGTCAGGATAAAAAAGCAATCTTCCAGACGTCCCCGGTGAGTCTCTGGAAGGAACCGCGGCAGACATGAAGACTCCGTTCGCAAGGGCACAAATTGACTCTGGCTGGTTAAAGGGAGATCATCGAGCGAGAGACCGTTCGGCCAGTAGAATCAGCACGCAACTGGGGGCATGTGTGATGCGGCCGTCCAACACCATCTTGACGGCCTCGGCCAAGGGGACCCGTAGCCGACGGATCAGCTCGGTTCCTTCGGGATTTGTCTCGACCTGCTGCAGGTCACGGGC
>CALJUK010000253.1 GCA_937975745.1 uncultured Planctomycetaceae bacterium
CCCCAAAATCGGCCAGCACGACATCGATTTCAAGGTCCGTCAGGCTCGTGATTTTCTGGAGCATCACGACAAAGTGAAGGTCAACGTGATGTTTCGCGGTCGTGAGAACGCCCACCACGATCTCGGACGCACAATCCTGCTTCAGATTAAGGATGCCCTGGACGACATCTCCAAAGTTGAGCGGAGCCCAACAATGGAGGGGGGGCGGAACATGATCATGATTCTGACCCCGAAAGGGTAAACACACCGGAGATCGGCACACCCTCCGGCGTTGGGGCCTTGGTTGCGACGGTCGGCCGCAGGAAGAAATCAGCCGGTCCAGCACCCGGTTGGCCCCATCGACGGGTTGGAAAATTCCGGCTGGCGGGGTCGGCCTGCCATTCTGGCGATTTGAAGTGAGTCGATTCGAGGTCCGATCCAACAAAATACAGTCGGGTCGGTAGCATCCTGCAACCGAAGGGGTTTATAATCCTCCGATTCTCCCGGCTCGGATTGACGTCCGGCGGGGAGAGAGGAATCGGAACGCCTGTTCCGATTGGCTTCAAGAGTTAACACGATAGTCACGCGATTCAACCGAATCCCCGTTTCCGGAAATGGATCGGGGCAGGGAACCTTCTTCCGTGTGATCCGGACTGACGGCACTCGGAAAAACCAAATTCAAATTGCGAATTGCAGCCATGCCGAAACAAAAGACCCACAAGGGAATGAAGAAGCGTTTCAAGCTGACCGCCTCAGGCAAGGCCAAGCACCGAAATGCTTTTCGGGGCCACTTGCTGAGCCACAAGAACGGCAACCGCAAGCGTTCGCTCCGTAAGGATGGATACGCCGAGGGTGCCGATGCGAAGCACATCGTCGAAGGACTGCGACCCTGCAGCTAACAGGAAGTACGGAAGGCGAATCTGACGTCAGCCAGTTCGCTTGTCCTTCACCTGCTTTTCCATCGTTTACGCGTTTGTCTGTATCTCTAACCTCCACCGGTCAAGCGGACTTTTGGTTCGCCGCCCAGTATTGAGTCAGCCATGAGAGTTGTCAGCGGTAAAGCACGTCGGCGGTCAAAGAATCGTTTGTTTAAGGAAGCCCGTGGTAATCGCGGCGGCCGGAGCACACTGCTGCGAACAGTGAAGGAAACGCTCGTGCGGGCTCGCGCGTTCGCTTATCGCGATCGCCGTGTTCGTAAACGCGAGTTCCGCCGCTTGTGGATCACCCGGATCACGGCGGCCTGCCGTCAGCGGGAGATTTCCTACTCGGACTTTATTCACGGCCTGAGCTTGGCGAACGTCGAACTCAACCGGAAAACGCTCAGCGAGTTGGCCATTGACCAGCCGACCGTTTTCGACGAGGTCGTGGCAATCGCCCGCCAAGCGCTCCAGGGCTAAGCAACGCACCGTGAATTCGCCTTAGCGGGTTCAAAGGGTGCCGTTTTGCCTAGGCGGCTGACGCCGAGCGGACTTTGCTGCAACGGCCGTCTGCGGCAACGAGATCTCTGGTCACCAGAACCGCCGGGGGGCCGGCAGGACGGCTCCGCCTTCAACTTGGCCCGGGATCGGGGCGCGGGACGAATGGATTATCAATCGGCTTTCGCGGAATACCAGCAGGACGCTCTGAAGGCGATTCGTGAATCGACGAACGCCAGCGAGTTGGAAGCGGTCCGTGTCGAGTTTCTGGGAAAAAAACACGGCCGATTGAAGGACCTGCAGTCGCTGCTGGGAAAGGTCGCTGCGGAAGACCGCCCGCAGGTCGGCAAAGGTTTCAACGCCGTCAAGCAGGCCGTCAGTGAGGCGCTCGAAGAGCGAAAGCAGGCGCTCAGCCAGCCCCAGCAGAAAATCGACGCGATCGACGTCACTCTACCGGGGGTTCCCGTTCGCGTGGGGCATCTGCATCCGCTCATGCAGACGATCGACGCGTTCAAGGAAATCATGGGGCGGTTCGGCTGCACGGTGGCGGACGGCGCCGAGATGGAAGACGAGCGGCATAACTTCGACGCGCTCAACATCCCCGACGATCACCCGGCCCGCGATCCGCTCGACAACTTCTACCTGGCGGCGGCCCGGTCTGCTGCCGGTGGTCCGATGCTGCTGCGAAGCCAGACGTCTACGGTGCAGATTCGGGTCATGGAGCAGACGCAGCCCCCGATCCGCATTGTGTCGATCGGACGGGTCTACCGTCCCGACACAATCGACGCCACGCACTCGTGCATGTTCCATCAGATGGAAGGTCTGATGATCGGCGAGGCGGTCACCATGGCCGAATTGAAAACGGTGCTGCGATTGTTTGCCCGGTCTTACCTGGGACACGACGTCCACATCCGATTCCGACCGTCGTTCTTCCCCTTTACCGAGCCCTCCGTCGAAGTCGACATGAGCTGGGGAGATGACTGGCTGGCGATCGGCGGGGCCGGCATGGTCGATCCGAACGTCCTGCGAGCCGTCGGTTACGACCCCGAGCAAGTGAGCGGCTTCGCCTTTGGGCTGGGTGTCGAACGGTTCTGCATGCGGCGGTATCACATCACAGATATCCGCCGATTCTACGAGAATGACATTCGCTTCCTGAAGCAGTTCTAGTACGCATTGCGGACAACTGTGGCGGCGTTTGGACGCCGAATGGCCTGCGAATCAGGCAGTTTACGCCGCCGGAACCCGCTACAGTGAAACGCAGCGCGCTCGAGAAGCGGTTCCAAAACCGCTGCGTGCTTCGTCTGCGTCCTGTGAATGCTGGCCGACGACTCGCCACCAACCGGTTTTGAAACTGGCCCTCGTCAGTCGCCTCGTCACATGTCTCTCCCGTGCACAGTCCTCTCCCCGTGCACAGTCCTCTACGGTGATGGAAAGGAATCAGGCAAGTGCGCCGTCCGGCACGTTGTGTGAGGCTGTGAGCTCTCCGCTCCCCGTCCCCTCCCGGGAAGGGAGGGGCATCGCTTTGGGGCAGGGCGGGGCCGAACTCGTGTTACTTGCGGACCGGCAGCTTAAGCTTCGAGTCGTTGATGGCCGACCGGACCGGTGTCGGAGCGCCGGCCGTTTCCGGAGTGGCAGCGGGCTGGATCCAATTCTCGACGGTCCAATGCGGGTAGGTGTCGACGACGCTTTCTGCCAGGTCGTGAAGCACTTCGCGGAAGCTGGCCGGCGAGATGTTCTGGTTGGGAATAATCCGCTGCAATACTAAGTGCCGGTTCTCCGCCACGTAAGCAAAGAACTTGCCGTTCCCCAGTTTGTCGTTGTCAGCCAGCAGTCGCAGCAAAGCCATCCGAGGAATATCGGGTGTTGACTGCGGAAGTTCGCTCAGCCAGGCGGTCACCCACAGCGATTTGCCATCTTCGCTGAGAACGGTCGACATGGACAGTTCCCATTCGTTCTCGTCGAACGTCGATTTGAAGGCGAAGTCGTAGCGGTCTTCCTGCCGGGTCGGCTTCAGGCCGACTGCCGACAGCAACGGCCCAATCGACTCGGCAGTCAGGCTTCCGCCAGACGGGCGGGCGTTTTGTTGGGCAGAGGCAAAATTTGCCGTTGCAAACGCAAATACCGCCATCAGGGCCGAGAAAGCACCGACAACGATCCAGCCACGCAATGAGATCTGCATCGAAAGACACTCCTTTGTCTTGCGGAGATTGCGCTCGGTCCGGCGAAGAATTTTCAACCGAGTCCTTAACGGGACCGAAACAGATGGTCCAGGCAGATTTGCGACCACGTTTCGAACGCAGCGCGGTCCTGGGCCAGTTGTGCCGGTGGCGCAAACCCTGTCTCTATAATCGACTGTGCGCGGGGTCGACGTTTCGGCTCTGCTAGT
>CALJUK010000254.1 GCA_937975745.1 uncultured Planctomycetaceae bacterium
GTTCGGGTTCGTGGCGCTGCTCATCGGACGGAGTGCTTTTCTGGAACGAGCGGCCGATCCTACGGCCAACTCGGTCGGCATGTGCCTCGTGGTGTTTGTGATCTGGTGCTATTGGAAGCATCTCGAACGTCCCCGCGATTGGGTGAGTTGGCCTCTCCTGGGAGCGGGTATTCTGCTGGGTTTTTGCCTGCTGGCTGCCGGACCGTTGGCGGGCGTCGTCGTTCTGATCCTGCTGCTGCATGCGGCAGTGTGCGGCTGGAGGCCATCCAAGGGAATCCGAACCCGTTCCGAATCTCGCCTTGCCATTCGTAGTGTCCTCCTCGCGTTGGCGGCCGTTGCCATCATGTCGCTGACTGCGATCGCTGTCGGTGGCTGGTGGATTCTCATGCATGCCTACCAGGAAGGTGGCGACTTCTGGAGAGTGTGGTTGACCGGCTATCTGCCGGCATCAGGCGGGCAACCGTTGCCCACCGCCAGTGGGACACTGATCGCAAGTGTCGGTGCCTCTCAGGCCGCGGCGGTCCAATCCGACTTTCCAATCAAGCTCGGCGTAATCGGAGTCCTCGCGATCTACGGACTGTGGTGCGCCTTTCGGGACACCGTCTGGCCCAAGCGGGGGGAGAACTCCGCAAAGATCGATCACTTCCGCGACGGGGCGATCCTGCTGGTGTGGGGGCTAACCGCAGGCATCGTCTGGATCGTGGGGAAGCTCGGATTGGATCAGTCCCTGTATGCGGGAATCTGGCTGCAATTCATGTTGATTCCTGGCATCTGCCTGGCAGCTCGCACCCTCGACGAGATGACCCTACGAAGTATCGGCCTCGTGTCGACCCTTTTTCTGGTTGTCCTGGCCGCTTCCGTGTCGATCTGGTCTTTCCGAACGTCATTCGGGTTGGCCATCGGCCTGCTTCTGCTGGGAACACTGTCCGCAGCGATCGCTGGCTTGCGGCTGTCGCAGCAGTCGGAAGTGGTTCGCCGTTCGGTCCTGACGACCATCCTGTTGCTGATTGTCGGAACGAACGTCCTCTGGGGGCTGGCGGACGTCACGAGTGGAAGTACCGAACCGAGTGAAGCGATGAGATTTCGCCGCCAGATTCATGTGGTCGACTCCGCGAAGTCTTGCACCCTGGTGGCAGACCTGTCGCCACCAACGCGGCTGATTTATGTGCTCCGGAGCACCTGGCCGATGGCCAAGTTGCGTGTTCTCAAAAGGGACGAAGCGGTCCTGGCGGGCGTG
This sequence comes from uncultured Planctomycetaceae bacterium, assembly GCA_937975745.1. Lineage (GTDB taxonomy): Bacteria > Planctomycetota > Planctomycetia > Planctomycetales > Planctomycetaceae > CALJUK01. The sequence continues at coordinate 1,238 of CALJUK010000254.1, forward strand.
ACACTCGATCCTCAGGCGGCATTCGACGGAGAGCACGTTATTGTCGAGTGGAATCCAGGCGAATTCCTGTTGCGAAACCTGCAGGCGCAGGGGATTGCGCTCGAACCAATTGGCTCGCCCCAATTCTTGGATGGGCACGAACTACGAGCCTATCGGATGGTCCCCGCCAGGCGGCATCGGATGGGCTTCCAGTCTGCCGTTCAACACCGATCACTCGCAGCCGCGGAGTGAAACTCCCGAACCAAACGCGTGCGCAAACCGAGCATGCGCTTCCCGCGGCTCGCTTTCGAACGGAGCTTGTTCAAACGGATACAGCGGGCGGCGGCGGTGACGAAAATTCAGTTGCGTCATGTCGGCACATGTCGAACCGGGTGTATTCACCCGCAAGAAACTCGGGCAGACTTCGTCATAGGCGGCTAGCGGGGCATTCACTCCCTTGGCGACCAGGAAGTCGAACTCCTCTGGCTGCAGATCGCACGAACGCAACTGTTCGAGGCTGAACGGGACCATTCGACGCGTCGTCAGCATGATGCTGATCCCGCTGTCAGTCTCGACGACTGCTGTGGGTCCCTGGTCGAATTCCGTCATTCCTCCGTGTCGCGGTTTCTCTTCTCGAAATTTCCCTTCGTGGAGACTCCGTACGGTCACAGTGCACGCGCAGGGACGGCCATGTTGCGTGTCGACGTGCCCGCCCATCTCAAGAGTCAGCGTTGCACCCGCGCCGGCTTCGATTGCCAGTTGGACCGCATGCGGATCGAAGAGACAGACGAACGACTTGCCCCGTTGCCGTGACAGTAATTCTTGCAGAATGAACGTCCCGTCCGCAGCCGAGCCCCCTCCCACGTTGTCCCCCATGTCGAGCAGACAGACTGGCTTGGGAAGGCTTTCGGCACGGTCGATTGCTTCGGCGACACCGAGCAAATGCGCCGGAAGATCGGCTGGTGATTGCCACAGTCGATTCGCGAGTACTGCCGCCCGTTCGAGCGCCTGTTCTGGGTGATGATCGGTGATGACAATTGTAGCCGTCCCCAACTCGGCCACGTCGGCGTATGGGAATCCCAGGACAATGCTGTTGGACAGGAGGCCCGGTTCCGTGAGCATGTTGTCGGCCGCGTCATAATGCGGTTTCAGGTGTGGCTCGCTTGTGGCCTGCCGTTGGATACTGATCGCCAGCGGCGGAAAGACGGCAGCCATGGTTGGGCGGACATCATTGCGAAGGGTCCGCAGCAGCAGTTCTGCCGCTTCAATACCGCGGGCTCGCTGATCCAAATGAGGGTTACTCCGGTAGGCAATCAGCGCCGATGTGCTCTCGACCATCAACGGAGACAGGTTCGCGTGCGGATCAATCGTTCCCACGATGGGGACATGCATTGGCAGAGCCTGACGGACACGATGCAGCCATTGGCCATCCGCATCAGGATAGTCCTCGCTGACAGTCGCACCATGCGGTGCCACGAGCAATCCATCGAGATCCCCCGCGGCGGCTAACTCCGTCAGCAGTTGATTCACCAGCCGCGTGAAGGTCGCCGCCGTGATTGTTCCCGACGGCAATGCCCGCGCAGCGAAAATTGGCACCGCTTCGACCGTCTCACCGGCGGCATCCAGTCCGGCCAGAAAACCACCAATTTCGTGGTGCGCATCAGCAAATGCGGGACGTATGCTGTTCCCCGTCAATAGAACGGCCGACCGGAACGAATCCAGTGTCGTTGGCTGAGGCACAAACGTGTTCGACTCGTGGAGCAGTCCAATGATTCCGACGCGCATGTGATCACTCCTTACAAAAGCGGGCCGCCGAATCGGACCGTCAAGAACTGCCTGAGAGGGACAAGGAACGAAAACAAACGCAGAATCATCCGGCAAAGGTACGCAACATTCCTCACAAGATAGCCACTTACGATCGATCGTGAAATCCGTTAGCTTGGTAGCGATTGCTTTTGACGTGCAATAACGGCCGAAGCCGATCCTGCCTGTTCATTTCCCGCCCCTGTCTGACAAAGGAACTCGCTGATGCCGCAGGACCGTCCACCCGAAATTACTCTCCCCATGATGCGCGACTGCTTTTACTCTGCGGTCGTGTGTGATGCGCTGGACGGGTTGGGACACACGAATCAGTCACCAAGGAAGTCTCTGCCGCCGTTGACGGTCGATACCGTCCTGATCGGTCGTTGCCGAACCACGCTCTGGGCGGACATGTTCCATAAGGACCCTTATCCGTACGAGCTGGAACTGAATGCCGTCGACAACTGCCAGCCCGATGACGTCCTGATCTGTGCCGCAGGCGGATCAAACCGGTCTGGGATCTGGGGAGAGCTTCTTTCGACGGCAGCGAGCAACAGCGGCTGCGTGGGCGCCGTCATCGACGGTATGGTGCGGGACGTGGCCAAGATGAAACAGCTTCCGTTCCCTGTGTTCGCGCTGGGAACGAACGTCTACGACAGTGCCAATCGGCAGCGGGTCATCGATCTGGATGTGCCTGTCGAGATCGATGGTGTCCGGTTCTGCCCGGGCGATCTGGTGATCGCCGACATCGATGGAGTCGTCGTGATCCCGCAAGAGATCGAAGCAGAGACGATTGCGGCCGCATGGGACAAGGTCCACGCGGAGAATATCACGCGTGACGCAATTCGTCAGGGAATGAAAGCCACCGCAGCCTGGGAGAAATATGGTGTCCTCTAATCAATACGAAGCCCACAGAAACGATGCTGCTGTCGACCCGCTTCTGGGCGTCGGCTCCATGACCAACCACACCTCTTCAATGACGCGGCGTGAAGCGGTCAGCTCGTTGGCGACACTTACCGGCGCCGCCGCGATGGGAACTGCTTTGGCAAGTTCGCTACGGCCCCACCCGGTCCGGGCCGCAGCCAGCGAAATCAAACCAAAACGCGTGGCGGGTATCGCCACGGTCTATTTCCCAGGTTCGCACTGTGACGTCATTTTCGGCAAAATTCTTGAAGGCTGGAAGCAAACTGGAGGCCCGGGGCCGGCGCTCGAACTAACCGGACTCTATTTCGACCAGTTCCCCAAAGACGACATCGGCCGCGAGATGGCGCGAAAGCATGGCGTAAGAATCTATGACACCATCGAAGGGGCAATCACACAGGGAACGGGTGATGTCGCCGTGGAGGCCATCATTTGCATTGGTGAGCACGGCGATTACCCTCACAACGATCTAGGGCAGGATCTGTATCCGCGGAAACGCTTCCTGTCGGAGATTGCCGCCACGCTGGAGAAGTGCGGGACGATTGTGCCTGTCTTCAACGACAAGCACATCGCGACGACCTGGGAAGATGCCAAGTGGAGCTACGACCGCATGCGTGCGTTGAAAGTTCCGTTTCTGGCGGGCTCGTCGCTCCCTCTCACGTTTCGAAAGCCCGATCTCGACATCCCCATGGGGGCACCGATCGAAGAGCTCGTCGGCTTCGGTTATGGAGAGTTCGACCGCTATGGTTTCCACGCATTAGAATGTTTCCAGACAATCGCCGAACGGCGACGTGGTGCCGAATCTGGTGTCGAATGGGTGCAGTGCTTCTCGGGAGACGAGATGTGGCAGGCAATCGACGACGGTTTGGTCTCCCGCGAGCTGGTGGAAGCCGCCGCTCGAATCGTTCCGAACAACGGTCGGGAATTACGGAAGGCTGTCAAATTCGACAACTCCGGCATTCTCTGCTTCCGGTATCGGGACGGTGTTCGCGGTGCCGTCTGCATGTTCAATGGGTATGCCACCGGAACGGCCGTTGCCTTTCGAACCAAGGGAGGCAAGACGTCCGCGCTGCAGATCGAAGAGCGGACCGAGCCTCGCTTCCCACATTTCGCTTATCTGACGAAGGCCATCGAACGGATGGTCCACACCGGCAAGTCTCCGTATCCGGCTGAGCGAACGCTCCTGACCGGCGGGATTCTCGACCGAGCATTGCATTCCCGTTACCAAGGTGGCAAGCGAATTGACACGCCGGAACTCGCAATCGCGTACCAGCCAGTGGACTATCCACACGCGCCGCATACAGACTTGTCGGCAGACCCGACAGCCCCCTTTTAGACGTTGGAGACGGACCATGTGCGATTCGGTTCCGCGGTGTTCTCTGCTGTGGTGTTCGTGCGTGGTCTGGTTGTCGGTCTTCGCAGCAGGCTCGAGCGTTCTGGCAAAAGCCCCACCGGCCTTTCCCGGTGCCGAGGGATTTGGTGCGATGTCCATCGGTGGTCGCGGTGGTCAGGTCCTGGTGGTCACGACGCTTCGTGATTATGTTCCGGGACGCGAGAAAAAACTCTCGGGTAGCCTGCGGGCCGCCGTCGATGCGAAGTTCCCTCGAACCATTGTCTTTGCTGTCGCGGGAACGATTGAACTCAAGGGCGAACTCCGCATTGACGAACCCTTTGTCACCATAGCCGGACAGTCCGCCCCCGGAGAAGGCATTTGCCTCAGGGGGCGTGGTGTGTCGGTCCGGACTCACGATGTCGTGCTCCGCTACCTGCGCGTCCGCGTCGGTGATGAAGCCGGTCCCGAGTTTGCGAAGATCGGAAGAACGTTCGAGCCGGACGGCATCTCGATTATCGCACCGGCCACGCGTGTTGTCGTCGACCACTGCTCTGTCAGCTGGGCCATCGACGAGGTCTTGTCCGTTTCGGGTGCCGGCATCACCGACATCACGGTTCAGCATTGCATCATCAGTGAATCGCTCACCGACAGTCTGCACTCCAAGGGGAAGCACGGCTTTGGTTCCCTGTTACGATGCAATGGAGACATCACGTTCCACCACAATTTGTACGCGCACCACTCCAGCCGGAGTCCCAGACCCGGCACCTACGGTGACGGCAGCATCCTGCTCGATTTCCGCAACAACGTCCTCTACGACACAATGGGCTATTCCGGAGCCGACCCCGTCCGGATGAACTACGTTGGCAACTACATCAAGCGGCCGCGGGCTCATATCTTTCAGATCGGTGGGGAAGCAACGCACCTGTATGTCGCGGGAAACATTCTTGACGGAGACGAGAAACGGACCGCTGACCAGTGGAGTTTGATTTCCCGCGTCAAACCGATCAATCAGCAGGCGCAGCCCTACCCGGTGGCAACGGTCACGACAACGTCGGCGGCAGAGGCCTACCAGACGATGCTGCAATCCGGCGGTGCCAGTCTGCCGCAACGCGACGCTGTCGACAAACGCGTCCTCGAACAAGTTCGGCGGGGAACAGGGGAGCTCATTAACTCGCAACGGGACGTCGGAGGCTGGCCCGAACTCAAGCCGGGGAAGCCCGCAGCCGATGCCGACAACGATGGCATGCCCGACCAGTGGGAGAAAGACCGGAAACTTAATCCCCGTGATCCGCAGGACGCCTCAACCGACAGAGATGGCGACGGCTACACGAACATCGAAGAGTTTTTGAACTCGATCGCTGTCGCCGATTGACGGGCACCGTATAAGAGCCGACGGCTTCGATGGTCGACGGGTGGACGACGCGCGGCTTGCCGAACGATCCAGCGACGGTCCACCAATCGCGCAATTTCCAGCGGAGTCTCACGCGGGGAGGCGTTCTTCCAGATAACGCCGGGCCGAGTTAATTTCTGCAGTCACCTGGTCGGCCGTTTCGAGAATGGGCACGCCTCGCGGAACGGGATGCATGAAGATCTCTGTCCAGCCGGTGTATTTAATGTCCGCCAGCGCCTGCAGGAGAGGCCGGAAGTCCAGGTCTCCCCGCCCGGGCATCTGCAGCAGTTCCTGTTCTTTGGGCAACTTCGTCATGCAGCCCATGCCATGCTGCCAGGCGTAGAACACGGCAATCCTGCTGCCCAAACTGCGGATCAGGTCGGCCAACAGCGCCGTATCTTGTGGCAGGTGATACGGGGCCAACGCCATACCGAGATGTTTCGACGGGCTCATTTCTGCG
>CALJUK010000255.1 GCA_937975745.1 uncultured Planctomycetaceae bacterium
CTGATCGAAACGCGCAATCTGCTACGCAGCCGCGAGGATGTTCGCCGCGATCTGGGCCACCATTTGCGATTGCTGATGATCGACGAGTTTCAGGATACCGACCCGGTCCAGACGGAGATTGTCCGTCTGCTCTGTGGCGAAGAACTGTTGGACGGAAAACTGTTCTTTGTCGGCGATGCGAAGCAGTCGATTTACCGCTTCCGCCGTGCCGACCCCCAGGTGTTCCACACACTTCGTCACGAGCTTCCGTCCGAGGGTCGATTGCCCCTGACGACCAACTTCCGGAGCCAGAAGGCCATACTGGATTTCGTCAACGCAGTCTTCCAACGCGAAATGGGGACGAGCTACGAACCGCTCCGCCCGTTCGACGGGAAGCAACTCTCCCCCCAGCCATGCATCGAATTCCTGTTCTCTGAAGTCACCGAACACGATGGCGGCGAAGCGATGCAGGCACTGAAGGAAGAGGAGCAACTGGAATTGGCAGCCACGGCTGAGCCCGGTGGTGACGACCAGGATGGGGACGAAACAGACAGCGGAGACCTGGAGAGCGGAAAGGCGACCAGCCGCAGGAGAACCATCAAAGCCAGGGATCTCCGATACGAAGAGGCCCGCCGCGTTGCGCGGCGAATCCGCGAGTTGCTGGACGATCCGACGCCGCGCGTCCGTGGGCCCCGCGATCCGGCCACCGGCAATCCGACGTTGCGGCGAGTGGCGCCGGGCGACATTGCCGTCCTGTTTCGTGCGTTGAGCAATATCGATCTCTACGAGTCGGCACTCCATAACGAGAATGTCGATTATTATCTGGTCGGTGGAAAGGCATTCTATGCCCAACAGGAAATCTACGACGTCGTCAATCTCTGCCAGGCGATCGACGATCCGGAAGATGCCATCAGTCTGGCCGGTGTCCTCCGCTCGCCATTTTTCAACCTGACCGACGACGCTCTGTTTGCAGTCTCGGCCGGGAAGACAGTGACAACCGCGTTGTTCGAACCACCCCCCGAATATCTGCCGACCGAAGATGCCGAGCGGATCCGCTTTGCTGCGGAGACGTTGTCCGAACTGCGATCGATCAAGAGCCGTCTGGGGATTTCCGACCTGCTCCAGCGTGCAATCGACCGGACAGGCTACGATGCGGCGCTGGTCCTGCAGTTCTTGGGAGAGCGGAAACTGGCCAATTTGCGAAAAGTGGTCGAGATGGCCCGGCAGTTTGACCAGGACGAAGGGCTTTCGTTATGGGACTTTGTCCGCCGAATGCGGGACTTTATCACGACAGAAGCCGACGAAGAACTGGCGGCCACCAGTTCCGAAACCAGCGACGTTGTCCGACTGATGACAATTCACCGGTCCAAGGGACTGGAGTTTCCCGTCGTGATCCTGGCCGACATGAATCGCAAGCACGGCCATCCCGAGACAAAGCCGGTCTTGCATCCAGACTTCGGTCCTCTCGTCAGAATTCCGCAAGCCGACCAGTCCAAACCGCTGCACCCCGCGCTGATCATGCACCAGTACGACGAACGGAAGGCTGACCTGGAGGAGTACACCCGGCTGCTGTACGTCGCGTTGACACGGGCGGCCGATCATCTGATTCTGTCGGCAGCCTGGGATGCCTCCCAAGGTCCAACGAGCCCGTGGCTGCAACTTCTCGCGCGACGCTTCTCGCTGTCGACAGGCCTCCCAGTGGATGACCCGCTCCTGGGTGTCGCGGCACTCGGTGTCAGCGATCCGGACGATATTCCACAGGTGCTTGTCCATCGCGTGCAGTCTCCGGGGGGACAACACCGCAAGGCCGAACAGGCGCACCGCATTCGGCTGGAAAATCTTCGCTCCGAGATTCTTGCAGCCACTCCGGTTGATATCCCGATTTCAGCCACGCCGATTCTGCCCGATCATACGCGACAGGGGCGATTCAGCGTCTCGCAACTGATGGCAGCCGATACCCTGTTGCAGCATCCGCAACAGCAGTCATTGGGAAAGGCCCACCCTGCGGACTTGTGGTCCGAGAACGAGCCGGCCAATCCGTGGACCGAGTCGGAGCCCAACACGAATACAGGACTGCCCGGTCGCAACGGCGTCTCGGCGGAACTGGGAAGTCTGGTCCACCGCGTGCTCGAACACGTCGACTTGCGCCAACCGGATCACTGGCGCGAACTGCTGACCGACTTCGCCAGCGAGTACGCGGCCCATCCTGCTTTGGGAGAACTGCAATCCGCAGCCAAATGTCGGTTGGAGGCATTCTTTACAACAGAGTATGCGGCGGAGCTGGCCCGGGCAAAATCGATTCACCGCGAGCTGGAGTTCCTGTTCGAATTTTCTGCTGTCCCTCCGGCGACAATTGGAGGAATCATCGACTGCCTGTTCGAGACAGCCGATGGACAGTGGATGTTGCTGGATTACAAGACGGGGCAGATGACTGCCGACGCTCAACAGCGGTATTCGTTGCAGGTGGGAATCTACGCCCTCGCAGTCGAGACGATTTCCGGGCAGGCGCCCACTCGCGTGGATCTCATTTTCCTCGGCTCCGATGTCCGGTCGGTACCGATCGAGACTCGAGAAGACTTTCTACAAGAATCCCGCGAGCGGCTGACACGGGCGATCAACGCGATTCGAACAAGTTAGTCCGCTTTTGCGGGCTGGTTTGACGTATTGCCTGGCGGCGAAAGTGGACCTCGTCCCTGGACGTAGTCCGACAAACGTTGCCACTCCTGGGTCCGGACACGGTCATTGTGAATCAGTCGCATCCAGCGCGCCGCCTCAGACGCGAGTGACTGTTCCCGACCGGACTCTTTCCGGCTGGCTTCCACCACGCTTCCCAGCAACTCGAGTGCCTTCTCATGCTGCCCCCGCAAAGCGGCGATACGACCCTCGAAGTAACGAATCAACGTCTCCTGTCCGAGACTGTCTCGATACAGCGCCAGTTGAGACTCCGCCACATCGGGACTTCCCGCTTCCAGAGGAAGGTCGATTGCGACGTACTGTAACATCTGCCGATTAACGGTATCTGACTGGCGACTGACCGCCTGGTTAATTTCCAGAACCGCTTCGGTCAGCCGATTGGACCGGGCCAGATAGACGACGTGCTTTGTCAGCAGTTCCCTGTTCGTCGGAAAGCGATCGATGATGTCGGCAAACTGCTCGTCTCGCGTTGGCGTCGCATCCGCACGCGAGAGTGCCGTCGACAGCAAGGTCGCCGCCGACTCGCTCCGATTCTCTGACCGGTAGAAATCCCAGGCGGCCCGGACGGCATCGTCGGTTTTTCCCACAAGCAGCTTCGCGACGATCCGCTGCTGAGCCAGCGTCCGCGAACTCTTCAAGAGTGGTTCGAGCTTGTCGACAATCGCCTCAGCGGCAGGTCCCTGCGCAAACGTGATCGCAAATGCCAGTAGCTCCAGTTGGTACTCTGGCAACGCCTCCAGCTGAGCCAGACTTGTTTTCAGGGCGACCAAAGCGTCATCTCGACTTTGTAACGCTTTCTCGCGCTCACCGCGGGCCGAGAACACAATACTCTTGGATTGATACGCGTAGAACGCACACAACGCCAGGTGGGGCGAACAGGGATACTATTGAAACAGGGCAATCAGTTCGTCGGCCGTCTCCTCTCGACCATCGTGAAGCGCCAGTCGCCGGGCGTAGCCCTGATACTTCAGCGCATCGGGCTCCTTCTCCAAAGCCAGACGCAGCTGATCCCGAGCCGCATCCGGCAGTTTGGTCCGCTCCAAAGCCAATCCACGAAGATAGTACGCCTCTGCCGTCTCGATGCCCACCAGGCGATCGATGGCCGCTTGAGGCCGACCGAGTTGCAGTTCCGACCGGGCCTGTTCCACTTCGGGTGGGACCGTTGCCGACCGAC
>CALJUK010000256.1 GCA_937975745.1 uncultured Planctomycetaceae bacterium
CCACAACGGACTCTCCAGCTGGGGGACCGGGTTTCAAACAATTCGTGACAGTCCGAACCCGTCAACGGCGCCGGCCGGTGGCGACCAGACCTACAACGCCAATACTCCGCTGACGTCCGCGCATGAAGGTGGAGTCCACGTCCTACTGGCAGACGGTGCCGTCCGATTTCTCTCCGAAAACGTCGACTTAAGCACGCAACTGGCTCTCGGGATGAAGAACGATGGCAATGTCCTGGGCGAGTGGTAAGTTGCATCTCCGCTAACTCCACCAACACTCCGCCGGCAGCGCACACCGTGCTGTCGGCGGATTTCGTTTCGCAGAGGAGAAACTGTCGATGTGGAGTTTGCATACGGCTCGGTGTTCGGGGAGCCTTTGTGGGCCGAAGTCGATGCTTCATTCGATGGCTGCGGTCTTGCTGGCCCTCGGTGTTGTCGGTTGCGGAGGGGGTTCTAGCCGATCGGAAGGGACGATCGCGGGAACGGTGGCGTCCGCCGGCCAGCCGGTGACCGCCGGCAGAGTGGTCCTTTCGTCGCAGGCAGCGGGCGCCTCCGGCATGGCCAACCTGGAAGCCGACGGGAGCTTTCGAGTCGAAGGAACGCTCCCCGTGGGCGACTATAAGGTCTATCTGACTCCGCCCGGTTTGGGAGACGCCCCCCCGGCCGAGCCCGGCCAGGAAACGTCTCCTCCCGAATTGACCGGGGTGCCGCAAAAGTATCAAAACGAAGCCACAACCGACCTGACAGTCACGGTTGAAGCGGGGACGAACCGCTTTGAACTCGATCTCGCGCCGTAGCCGGACATCGGAGTCCAGAGATCTTCCTCGCGAAAGGCTTGCTTCTCCCATTTGACAGATTACACTGGACTGCGACTCCGCATTCTTTGGTCGCGGTATGTGCATGTGTTCCTGCCAGCAACCCACCGAATGTTGTCATTCCCGATCGCTGTAAATCTCATCCCTCACGAAGGAGGCCAAAGCATGTTGCGTGCACGCTCAAACGCTCATCGCGGCTTTACCCTGATCGAGCTGCTTGTCGTCATTGCGATCATCGCAATTCTGATCGCCTTGCTTCTGCCGGCCGTTCAGCAGGCCCGCGAGGCGGCTCGCCGCTCGCAGTGCAAGAACAACATGAAGCAACTTGGTCTGGCACTTCACAACTACCACGACGTCTTTCGGACATTCCCACTGGGGCAGCAACCCGGCACGACCAAGCCGAATTGGCGGGTCGGCTTGCTCCCGTATCTTGACCAGGCGCCACTCTACAACACTTTGGATATGACATCCGGTGCTTTTACGGGAAACTCCTATGCTGGAGTCAACATGGTCCTTTCCGAGTTCAGGATGCCAGTTTATGCCTGTCCGTCGAGTCCGGTTGATCCGAATTCCACGGCCGTTGGGAACAATGGTCTCCGAGGGCAGGTCCATCACTACGTTGGAATCTCAGGAGCTTATCCGGATCCGGGCGGCAACTCCTCCGCATGCAAAGCTTCCGCCAACTGGGGGATGGCATCCTACCACTGCAACAATGGCATCCTGGTGACCGCGGAGAAGTCGCAGATTCGGGATATCACGGATGGTACATCCAATACGCTGGCCGTGGCCGAGCAGTCGGGACTGGTCAACGGAAAGGTCCTCTCTGCGAACTACTACGGCGGGTGGTCCAGCTCGACGGCAGGGGGGCCTCGCAGTACATTTTCCGGTGCGGTTTGGGGAAGCGGAATTTCGTCGATCCGCTACGCCATCAACAGTAATTACGACTCCTCCTCAGGCGGAGCAGCCACCAGCTACGCCAGCAATACGATCATCAATTCGTTCCATGAAGGGGGAACCCACGGACTGCTGGCCGACGGGGCTGTCCGATTCCTGTCGGAAAACATGGACCTGAACACACTGCTCGAACTGGGAGCCAAGAATGACGGGCAGGTCCTGGGTGAGTATTGATCCGATGCGGACAGTCAGGAGAAAACGCTCGAACATCATCGTGGAGTTGTTCGAGCGCATCGATGTGTTACTCTGCCTTTCGCTGCTCCTGCTCCTCACAGGATGTGGGAGCGGCGAACCAGCTGGTAGCGTCTCGGGAACGGTGACGCTGGATGGACAGCCTTTGACCAAGGGGGAGATTGGTTTCGTTTCATCGACGTCGGGCGAAGGAGCCTCGGCCGAGATCCAGGCCGGTGGTTCGTTTCGCATGACCGCGTCCATTCCGCCCGGAGAATACACGGTCACTGTTTCCCCCCCTCCACCGCCTCCCCCCACGCCGGAGACGATGAACAATCCGCCCCTGCCATCCGACATCCCACAGAAGTATCGCTCGGCCCAGACGAGCGATCTCGTCTTTGAAGTCGAGGACGGAAGCAATTCATTCGAGGTCAAATTGGCCAAGTAAGTGTCCCAGAGGTGTCGATTTCGGATGCCGCCATGCGAACGCCATCAGGGAGTGTCTTCACCGCATTCTGGCTGGCTCTGCTGGCGGTCTTCCCTGCGATGGCGGGGGATCGTGTTCCCCATCGCCCGAACGTGCTGTTCATCGCCATCGATGACCAGAACGATTGGGTCGGCCCGCTCAAAGGGCATCCGCTGGTTCAGACACCCCATCTGGACCGGCTGGCGGGGCGCGGAACAGTCTTCCTTAACGCACACTGTCAGGCCCCACTGTGCAATCCCTCGCGCACCAGCCTGATGCTCGGCCTTCGGCCGTCGACCACGGGAGTCTACGGCCTGGCTCCCTGGTTTCGCACTCTGCCAGAGTGGGACGACCGAGTGTCGCTGCCTCAGCATTTCGCGGCCAACGGATACCGGACACTGTCGGCTGGAAAAATCTTCCACGGCGGATACGGTCGGGGAAGATTTGCGTCGGACGACTTCCAAGTCTGGGGACCACCCAGCCAGGTCGGTGCCAAACCCGTCCAGAAACTCCTCCGCCCCACGCTGATCGGAAACCGTCCATTAATGTACGTTGGCGTGGTCCCGCAGCGCGACGAAGACAAAGGTGATTACAAGGTCGCCTCCTGGACCGTCGACCAACTGCAACACATGCCGACCGACAAGCCATTCTTTCTGGCGGCCGGCTTCTTCCTTCCGCACGTCCCCTGTTACGCAACGCAGAGATGGTTTGATCTTTACCCCGACGACGACACGCTGTTGCCCGGTTTGAAGGCCGGAGATCGCCAGGATACGCCTCGTTTTTCGTGGTATCTGCACTGGCGACTTCCCGAACCCCGTTTGAAGTGGGTACAAGAAAACAATCAGCATCGTAATCTGGTTCGTTCGTACCTGGCGTGCACCAGCTTCGTCGATGCCCAGATCGGGCGACTGCTCAACACGCTAGACGAAACCGGCTTGACCCAAAGTACAATCGTCGTCGTCTGGAGCGACCATGGCTGGCATCTTGGCGAGAAGGAGATCACTGGGAAGAACAGCCTCTGGGAACGGTCGACTCGGGTCCCGCTGATCTTCGCCGGCCCCGGCATCGAAGCAGGGGGGCATGTCACGCAGCCAGCCGAGTTGCTCGACATGTACCCGACGCTGGTCGAACTGTGTGGTCTCCCGCCGCGCAAGGATCTGCAGGGAATCAGTCTGGTCCCGCAATTGAAGGAGGCATCGACTCCACGAAACCGACCGGCTATCACCACGCACAATGCCGGCAATCATGCGATTCGGTCCCAGCGCTGGCGGTATATTCGTTACGCCGACGGCAGCGAAGAGCTGTACGACATGCAGGCAGACGACAAAGAATGGACCAACCTCGCCGGGAATTCTAAATATGAGCGAATCCTCACGGACCACCGCCGCTGGCTTCCCAACTCGAGTGCGCCGCCTGCTCCGGGAAGCGCGCATCGGATTCTGACATACGACCCCGACAGCGACGCAGCCGTCTGGGAGGGAATGACAGTCCACCGTTCGGATCCGATTCCGCATTGACGCTGTGTGTCGCAGAGTCTGTGACCGTCGTATCCGCTTCTGGGATTCAGTCGCATCCGTCGCCGCGGTATGGCATGATAACGGGCACTCCTGGCAAGCCGATACCAGACACCAGCAGCCGACTGCCGACTCGACTCCCAATCATGTTTCCATGGCGCCCAAGACACGGTCCTGCGACCATTCCAAAACCGGCGAGGAAGGCGACACCATGAAGTTGAACTCCGCGACTGTCCATCTTTCTCTGCTCGTCTGCCTGCTGTTGAACAGCGTGGATCGGCCCGTGTGCGCCGTCGACGAGGCAAGTCGACCCAACGTTCTGTTTCTGATTTCAGACGATCTGAACAACTACCTGAGCTGCTATGGTGACCCGCGAGTCAAGACACCGCACATCGACCGGCTGGCCGAGCGGGGTGTCATGTTTCGCCGGGCCTACTGCCAGTATCCACTGTGCGGTCCCAGTCGCAATTCGATGCTGACCGGCTTGTACCCCAACACCACGGGCATCCTGCGGAACGCTCAGATTTTCCGACAGACAATCCCATCGCACATCAGCCTTCCGCAGGCATTTCGGCAGCAGGGGTACTTTGCCGCCCGGATTGGAAAACTCTACCACTACAACGTTCCCAAATCGGTCGGCACCAACGGACATGACGATCCTGGCTCGTGGGAATTGGAACTGAATCCGGCCGGAGTCGACCGTCTGGAGGAAGAACCGCAGATCTTCTCGCTTCGCCCTGGCAACTTCGGCGGCACACTGAGTTGGTACGCGTCACCCCAGGGAGATGCAGCCCACACCGATGGAATGATGGCAGCCGATGCCGAGTGGGTCTTGGAACGCTGTGCCCGCCAGAAGGATCGCCCCTTCTTCCTGGCGGTTGGCTTCTTTCGTCCGCACACGCCGTACGTCGCACCCAAAGTGCCTTATTTCGGCTATTACCCTGCGGAGAAGATGCCTGTCGTCCAGAACGTCGCCGAGGATCAGGCTGACATCCCTGCGGCAGCACTGATGAGCTACAAAAAGGAACAGGACGTTCTGACCGATAAACTCCGTCAAGAGTGTCTGCAGGCGTACTACGCCAGCATCTCGTTCATGGATGCGCAAGTCGGACACGTTGTCAATTCGCTGGATCGACTCGGGCTGGCCGACAACACAATCATTGTCATGACCAGCGACCACGGCTATCACATGGGTGAGCACGGTCTCTGGCAGAAGATGAGCCTGTTTGAAGGGAGCGCACGAGTCCCGTTGCTGATTGTTGCCCCCGGAGTCGGGAAGACAGGCACGATTGCAGAGTCCCCCGTCGGCCTGATTGATCTGTATCCCACGTTAACCGAACTCTGCAACGTCACCGCCCCGAACAATCTGCAGGGACAAAGCCTCGTCCCCATGCTGAAGGACCCGCGCCATCTCGGACGAGGCTGGACCATCAGTCAGGTCAGTCGCCGCGGCGGGGACAAGCAGTTCTTGGGTTACAGCCTGCGGACGCTCCGCTGGCGGTACACCGAATGGGACGAAGGCCGCCAAGGCCGCGAACTCTACGATCACGATGAGGACCCGGCCGAGTTGACGAATCTTGCCGTCGACCCGGAGCACGCAACAACGATGAAACAGCTGTCCCAGACGCTGCATGAAGCCATCGCGACAACATTCCCCCCATCTGGGGACACGCCGGAACTGCGCGAGGGAACATGGGCTCCGAATCTCACCGATCCGTAGCCATTCCCGACTTCTTGCTTATTTTTCCGCCAGCGAGTCGTTGTCCGCTGCGGAGACATCGTCGAGAAGCACCAACATCCGGGACAGACGCTCCGGTTCCGCTTCCGACAGATCATTCGATTCCGTTGGATCGACCGCGATGTTGAACAACTCGGTACGGCGTGATTCTCCTTCGCCGTGGACAATCAGTTTCCAGTCTCCCAGCCGCAAGGACACCGACTTCCAACGGGGACCCGCGGTGTAGATGGGTCGTTCGGGCAGTGGTTTCTGGTGTAGCAACAACTGCGTGAGATCCGTGCCGTCCCATTTCAGGTCAGATTGGCTTTGGTAACCTGCCAACGTGCAAAACGTCGGCATCCAATCCGTAATTTGAGTGGGACTGTCGGCTTTGCCGGACGCTATCTTCCCGGGCCAGGAGACGATCGTCGGGACCCGTGTTCCTCCTTCATACACATCTCCCTTCCGGCCGCGAAGAGGCTTGTTGTTTCCCGGGAGGTCTCCAGTGGGACAGTTATCGTCGGGGTACTTCAGGTCGTTGTTTTCGACGGTACTCCCGCCGTTGTCACTGGTGAAGACGACCAGCGTGTTGGACCGGGCTCCAATTTCGTCGAGGGTTGCAAGAATTCTGCCGACAGCATCGTCCAGATGCATGATGCACGCCGCGTAGTGTCGCGGAACATCACCTTCAATTGTCTCCGGAACCTTGGCGAGCCACTCCGCGGGCTCTTTGACTGGAAGATGGACCGCGGTGTAGGGAACGTACAGGAAGAAGGGGGCCTTGCCTCGGGACTTCAACCAGCCGATGGCCTCGTCCGTGATCAGATCGGTCACGTGCCCGGGAACCTCGATGAGTTCTTCGTTGCGATGCCATGTCTTGACGAAGCGTCCCTTTTTGTAGAAGTGCAACCAGGGTGTGACGCCTCCGGCCAGTGACCCGTAGGAATGATCGAACCCGAAGTGGTTGGGCCCCTGCTCGGGAAGCGACCCAAGATGCCATTTGCCCGTCAAACAGGTGTCGTAGCCGACGGACTTAAGAGCTCGCGACAGTGTAACTGTCTCCCAGGGAAGCGCGAGGCTGTTGGTCGGTGTGGTGATTCCGAATCGACTCCAGCACCGTCCGGTCAAAAGGCCGGTCCGTGTCGGGCTGCAAACCGGCGCGACGTAATGCTGCGTCAGTTCGAGCCCCTCACTCGCCAGTCTGTCCAGATTTGGTGTCGCCGCATTCCCACCGTGAAAGGCCACATCCGCCCACCCGAGATCATCCACAAGTATAAACACAATGTTTGGTACACGGCCTGATGTCGCACTTTCCGCAGAAAATGCCGCATACATTGACAATTCGGGCGATAATGCAATAAAGATGAGTGTAGCAAGAACATGTAGTAAACGGCCGGGTCGAAAGGGTTGCCAAGAGAACACGTTGTTGACTCCGGTTGGGACGAGGGGAAATGCACGACTTGCTGAGGCAACGCCAGTATCGTCCTTCATTCCACGCCGGTCAACGTGTTGCATTGGACTCAGTTTAGAGATCAGGGGGCACAGATGGGGCGCAAGACTCGCAAGCGGCGACAGTCGCACGGTTCGGCCTGGCATTCGAAGCAAACGGACTGCTGGTATTACACGCTTCCCGGCACAAAGAAGAGAGTGGCGTTATTTGACGACGAGGGAGAGCGGATTCGCGGCAAAGACAAGAAGCAGACTGCGGAGATCGCACTGGCAAGAGAGAAGGTGTCGTGGTCCGACGAGCCGAACGGCCTCCGACCAATCCCAGTGAATGGATCGTGGCTCGAGTCTGTTCGGAATACATCCAGTACTGCGAAGACGGGCTGTCCAACGGATCGATCAGCAAGTCGCATCGCGACAATGCTGTTGTTTGGCTCAATGATCTGTGCGGGTACTGCGGTGCCATGCCGGTTCCCCAGTTAAAAAAGGGACACATCCAGAAGTGGGTCGACCGACACGAAACGTGGCGTAGTCCTGCAACTCGCCGCGGTGTTCTGGCCGTTGTCCAGGCGGCTTTCAATCGGAGTGCGGAACTGTTCGGCGTCCCCAATCCGATCAAGGGGCTGAAAAAGCCCACCCCGGAACCGCGCTTGGCGTCATTCACAGCAGAGGACGAACAGGCCCTGTATGACGCTTGCGAACCCTGCTTCCAGAATTTCCTGTTCGCCGCCATCCACACAGGGCTACGACCGTTCTGTGAACTGGCCAAGCTGACGGCGGACGACATCGAAGTCGTCGACCGGGGAATGATGTGGCGGATCTACTCGACCAAGAACGAGAAGACACGCAAGATCCCTGTGCGGCCGGAAGTGGCCAGCCTGACTCGAACATTGATGAAGACGGCCCCCAAGGGCTCCGGGAAACCCATCTTCCGCAACACGCAGGGCAATCCTTGGAAGCGTATGACGGGCGTCGTCCGCTTCATTGGGCTGAAGAAGAAACTGGGATGGGACGCGGATCCCGTGAAGGGCAACTATTCCTGCTACACGTGCCGGCATACGTTCGCGCATCGGATGCTCTCCGGCTTTTGGACCAAGGGCGCGGGCTGTTCGATCGAGACACTGGCCGAGTTGATGGGAGACACGCCGCAAACGGCCTTTCGCCACTACGCTCGAGAATGGGGACAGTACTACCAGGATCCGCTCTGGGCGGCGATCGGAGAGACCTCCAGACAAAAAGGACCATTGGCCAATAGACAAGAGCGGAAGGCAACACGGACCAAGCAGACCGCAGACAGTCGCACACGGCAGAAGCCGACAGCAACTCGCAAGAAGGCTGCCGCTCGCGGCCACGCATCTGCGGCAAGGAAGTCAAAAGGACGACAGCAAGCACGCCGAAACGTCGGCGGTCGCGGGGGAACGCCTGGTACTGGCGTCAAACGGATTCCTGGTACTACACACCACCCGGGACAAAGCGGCGAGTGCGCCTCAAGGACAAAACAGGACGGCCCGTTCGTGGGAAGGACAAACGCGCCGAGGCGGACCTGGCATTGGCGCGGGTCAAGGCGTCAGGCGATTGGCGTCCGGAAGCCGAATCGATTGATGACTCAAGCGGAGACGCCGGGCTCATTGCCTCAATCTGCTCGCGTTATCTCGAACATCAACGACAGCAGGCAGCCGTCGGTGCAATCTGCGACGAGTACCTGGCCGCACTGGCCCGCCAACTGAACGACTTATGCCAGTACTGTGGCGGGCTCCATGTCTCAGAGCTTCAGAAGGGGCACATTTCACATTGGATCGACAATCACCCCACTTGGAAGTCGCCTGTAACCCGCCGGAGCGCCATGACCAATGTGCTGGCCGCATTCAGCCACGCACAGCACGAGTTCGACATTCCCAATCCTCTCGTCGGATTGAAGAAGCCGCCTCAACGGCCGCGTCTGGCTTCATTCGACTCTGAGGAGGAACAAATCCTGTATTCCGCGACGGACGAACCGTTTCGCAACTTCCTGTTCGCGGCCATCCACACGGGTTTGCGGCCCTTCTGCGAACTGGCACGGTTATCCGCTAAGGATATCGTTGAAACGGACCAGGGAATGATGTAGCGTGTCTATTCGTCCAAGACCAAGAAGACTCGCAAAATCCCCGTCCGGTCGGAAGTCGCCGACATGGTTCGTGACTTGGTTCCAAACGATCGGAAAGTCGCGGATGTCGTTGTATTCCGGAATCCCCAGAATCGTCCCTGGAAGAAAGTGACCGGTGTCCATCGATTCGTAAGAGTCAAACAGAAGATCGGCTGGGACTCCGATCCTGTACGGTCGAAGTACTCTTGCTACACCTGCCGGCATACCTTCGCACATCGGATGCTGGCGGGATACTGGAACGGCGGCGAGG